>NZ_CAURKP010000035.1:0-37869 GCF_963525155.1 uncultured Rhodococcus sp. | reverse complement strand
TCTCCGAGCCGTGTGTTTGGGTGCTGCACGACGGCCCGGAAGTGACCGACCAGCCCGCGTGGACGCTGGAATCGCAGCAATGACCCGCACGTGAGGGCCTGCTGGGTATGAGGTTCCGCGAGGAATCGATCGCAGTTGCCCTCCGAGTCGAGTCAACTGCCCCGTGCGCGGTCGGCAGGAGCACTCACGTGCACGCAGACATGCCGAAGGGCGGTACCCGCCCAGGCCGATCCGAACCTGAGTGCCCTAGATCACAAAGGTAAACCTATCCACAAATCGCCAAATGTCCTACATTTGACTCATGCCGGATCCCCGTATCGCACCCACCGCACGCAACATCCCACTTTCAGTGCAGATCGCGGAACAACTGCGGTCCCAAATCACCTCCGGTCACTGGGAACTAGGACAGAAGATCCCAGGCGAGCATCAACTTGTCGAAATGACCGGCGCGAGCCGCAATACGGTCCGGGAGGCCATTCGCGGCCTCGTCCATGCCGGCCTCCTCGAAGCGCGCCCGGGAGACGGAACCTACGTCTGCGCGAGCTCAGAACTCGAGATTGCGCTCCAACGACGTGCAGCGGCGGAGAACGTGCTCGAAATCTTCGAAGCCCGTGAAGCTTTGGAGCTCTACGCCGCCCGACTCGCAGCCGAACGAGCCCTGCCCGAAGACATCGACCGAATGACTCGGGCTTTGGATGGCCGAGACGCTGAGCCCGACGTCGCCAAATCCGTCGAGTACGACCTCGACTTCCACCTGGAGATGTTCGCAGCGAGCGGGAACCAACTGATCACGGACATCTACCGCAGTCTCGATCGCTCTGACACCATGAGCATCCCACAAGGTAAGTCCGACAAGGAGACTCGACAGCTGTTCATCGGACCTTGGACCGACGACGACCCACACCGGCAGCTGCTTGCGGCCATCCGTGACCGCGATCCGGACGGCGCAGCCGCCGCAGTGGTCCGACTGATGGACCACAGCCGATCCCTCTTTCTGCAAAACATGCCGAAGTAGCTGACACACAAGAGGTTCAGCGCACAGACAATCTCAGAAGGGCACACCTATGGCTAACGTCATCTCCGACACCGAAAACGTGGCGTCTGCCCCGAGCGCGATACCGATGATGCGCCGAGGACTCGTTATCGCTGGCATTCTTCTCATCGCAGCCAATCTTCGAGCCTCAATCACAGTCGTCGGCCCGCTACTCGGTGAGGTACGCACCGATCTCGATATCTCGTCGACAACAGCATCAGCGCTGATCAGCCTTCCACTGCTGTGCTTCGCAGTGTTCTCCCCCGTTGCCCCGGTCATCGCAGCTCGGTGGGGAATGGAACGGACACTCGCAGCAGCACTCGGCATGCTCGCCTTAGCGATCGTGATCCGCTCTGTTCCGTGGATGCCTGCGCTGTGGATCGGTACCGTATCGCTCGGCATGTCCATCGCAACAATGAACGTTCTACTGCCGGCGCTCCTCAAACGAGACTTCCCGACCGAAGCCGGCCGTTTGACCGGCATCTTCTCGGCAGTCTCTGCAGCTGTCGCCGCAACCGCATCCGGACTTGCCGTGCCGATCGCCGGTCTCACCGATCACGGTTGGCGGATCGCATTCGGAATCTGGGCTGCTATGGCTCTCATAGGATTTGGGGTGTTCCTTCCCCAACTTCGCCGACGCACGCTTCCGAAACACGATCACGCTGCGGCTTTGGATCCCCATCCAGGCGGCCATCGCTCCCCCTGGCGCTCAGCACTCGGGTGGCAGATCACAATATTCATGGGCGTCCAATCTCTCTTCTTCTACACCGTTCTGACATGGTGGCCCACCATTGAAGAATCACACGGCACTACCGCGGCTACCGCCGGACTGCATCAAGGCATCATGCAAATATTCTCGATCGTCGGCAGCCTCCTCACAGCAGTGCTCCTGCACAAACTGCCCAAGGATCAGAGAGGAGCCGTCCTCGGGCTGGTGTCGGTCGCCGCAGTGGCAGTTCTCGGCCAACTCCTCCTCCCCTCCTGGGCCCTGCCGTGGAATGCATTCCTCGGCATCGGCATCGGCGGATCGATTGTCATTGCCTTGTCCTTCTTCGCAATACGCACTGTCAATCACGGTCAAGCAGCGGCACTCTCGGGTATGGCACAGTCCGTCGGATACCTTCTGGCCGCCACCGGTCCCCTCGTTTTCGGTGCACTGCACGACGCCGTCGATTCCTGGACGACTCCTCTGATCGCGTTGCTGGTGCTGCTGGCCGTGCAACTCGTCTTCGGCTCCCTCGCCGGCCGCAACAAGACACTGGGGTAAGCGAATCACGGTCGCCTCGAATCCACCCACCAACCTCCCCAGACCCGTGACGCGACCCGAACTGTCGTCGACGTGCCGAGGTCCGAGGATGTCGACGAGACAGCGGGGCTCCCTCAACGGCCTACCGAATTGCACCCGGCCCATCCCCGACTGGTGGATCGGAGCCGGAAGTCGATAATGAGGGCATGAACGAGACACAACCCCACAACCTCGAACGAGAGCGCTGGCGCACGCTGCCAACTCCACCGTCGACCGAGTTGATCGAGATGGTCGGCGGACGGACCTTCGAGCGCAGACTTCGACCCTGCTGCACCAGTGGCACAGCAGGGGTGAGACAGTCACGACATTCCGGTATCCCGCAGGGTGATGTTCAGCCGCCCGGACGGCAGACCTATGTCGGGACTTGCACTTCCCGCAATAACTTTCGGCACTCCGTGATATGCGAACCGAGACTCTCCACCGAAGACGAAAAGATCACCCGAATGGAGTTCGACGTCGGTGTACGGCTTGTTCCGGTTCTCGGAATTCCCGAATCGAAAGACACAACTCTGCCCGACACTCAGTGAGACGACGGGAGCGTCGCAGCGCTCGTCCTTGTCCTGGTGCATGCCCATCCGAGCGCCCTCGTCGTAGAAATTGATCAGCGCGGTGTCCGGCGTGTACCGCTCCCCCGCAGTCGGATCATCATAGGCAGCGGCAACTGCGGCCCGGCCGAGGTCGACGAGCCAGTCAGGCACCGCTGCGACAGGCGCACCGTTCACGTCGTCGGCGGTGCGCGTGTACTTGTACGGCTGCCAATGCCAACCGAGACAGACTGTTTGCACCGACATCTTGTGCCCACCAGGGACAACAGCGGAGCGCATCGGTACGGGTGCGGTCGCCCACCGTCTGCACTCGGCCACCAAGAAGCGTTGCTGTTCGACGCTGAGCCAATCCGGAACGAGGATCGCCCCCGGCGCCACTTCCAATCGTGGCCGAGGAATCAGAGCGTTCATGGTTTCCACGCTAATCGGTTTCGAAGCATTGACACCCTCTGCATGGGCTCGTATCGTAATCAACAGGTTGGTTGATAAAGGAGATGGTTGACAAGTGATCGTGGATCCAGGGGCAGACGAGCGTCTCGACAAAGCGTTCATGGCACTTGCCGACCCGGTACGACGGCGGATCATCGCCCGCCTGAGCACCGGCCCCCAAACGGTCAACGAGTTGGCCGAGCCGTTCGAGATCACGAAACAGGCCATCTCCAAACATATTCAGGTACTCGAAGCCGCGGGTTTGGTCACTCGCAGCCGCGAAGCCCAGAGGCGGCCGGTACATCTCAACGCCGCAACTCTCGAGGCTTTGACCGCCTGGATCGACCGCTATCGACTGATCCACGAACAACAGTTCCGCAAGCTCGATCACCTACTCAGCACCACACAGAAGGAGACTTAGCCATGGCTACCACCAATCCCGTCACCATCACGGCTCCTGAGGGCGTGCCGTACATCGACATCACCCGCGAATTCGACGCACCCGTCAGTGCCGTCTTCGCAGCTCATTCGAATCCCGATCTGGTCAAGCAGTGGCTCGGCCCCAACGGATACGAGATGGAGATCGACGAATACGAGTTCGTGAGCGGCGGTCGATACAAGTACGTCCATCGCAACCCCGAGGGCGAAGAGTTCCGGTTCAACGGTGTATTTCACGTCGTTCGCGAGAACGACTTTGCCATCCAGACCTTCGAATACGAGGGATTTCCCGACGTCGTCAGCATCGAATCGATCACGTTCGAGGATCTGGGCAACGGACGCACCCGCCTCTCCGGCCATTCCGTATATCCGAGCCTCGAAGCGCGAGACGGAATGATCGAGAGCAATATGGAGCTCGGCGTCACCGAAGGTTACGAACGCCTGGACAAGATCGTCGCGCAACTCTGACCACCTGTTTGCCCGAACCTCCTCAGCGAAAGGCAGTTTCATGGACTGGACCCTCGAAGTAGTCATCGTTCCCGTCAGTGACCTCGACCGCTCCATCGAGTTCTACCGTGACAAGGTCGGTTTCGATCTCGACCACCACACCGTCAACGAACACATGACGGTCGCCCAGCTCACTCCGCGTGGTTCGGGCTGCTCGATCGTCATCGGGAACCTGCCGTCGCAGACCGAGATGACCCCTGGTTCGTTGAAGGGATTGCAGTTGGTCGTGGCCGACGCTGCAGCGGCTCGCCAAGAGCTCATCGGCCGCGGCGTCGATGCCAGTGAGGTCACCGTCTTCGACGAGCGTGACGGGGGCACCTTCTTCGGATTCGCCGACCCGGACGGCAATACCTGGGCTGTCCAGCAGCTGAAGGTCCGCGGCGACAAGCCGCTCATTCCGAAGGAGTACCGCGACCGCTTCGGCGCGTAGCAACTGCCTTCCAGGCTGCGTAACCTTATGGCATGCAGACGGCACAGGGGCGATAGCCGGCCGCAATCGCGGTCGGCTCGTCCGCGAAGAACACCCGACTGGCGACATACCCGCCACGCGCGATTGCCTGCGCAGCCCCTCGACAGTCGAGTCGCCCGTAGATCTTCGTTTTCCGGTGCCCGCCAAGCACACCGGGCGTCGAACTCTCGTAGGATTTGTTGCGAGCGTCGCGGAGAATGTACGTCTTACTCGGCATCGTGAAGCACCAATCCCAATGTTCGACGCGTACCCGAGTGCACCACGCTGACACCATGTCGCACAGGGGCTCTCGACCACCCACGAGAACTCTGCACCGGTCGATCCCGCGTGGTGAAGATCAACGCGTGACCTTGCCCGAGAACTGTCACCGTCCCTTTCGACTGGGCGCGCGGCCGCTGTTCCACGAGCAAGAACTCGCCGCCGGCGTGGTCGATGCGAGGTCTGTCGAGCCCGATCACGACTTGCAAGGGAAACATTAACTCTCCGTACAAGTCCCGATGCAATGCATTCCAGTCACCAGGTCCGTAGGACAGAAGGATCGGGGTAGGGCGATTCTGACCGGCGTCGTGACACTGATCGATCCATTCTTCGAAAGAATCCGGCCACGGTGCACCCTCACCCAGCTTGAACGCCCACTCCCGCGCCACGGGCAGGAGGTGTCGGTAGAAGGCGGATCGCATAGCCGTGATCGGCTCCGGTACGGGATCACCGAAGTACCGGTACGCCCCTTGGCCGAAGCGGTATCGAGCCATGTCGACGGTGCTCCGGAACCGGTCGACCTCCGAGTACCAGGAAGCAATTTCGCGACATTCCGACTCGTCGAGTATCGGCGTCGTCTGGGCACACCCACTGGAGTCGATTCCCTCGATCAGCGCAGGCCAATCGAGGGAATCAACTCGAGCAGACAGATCGGTGAAGAGGTCCATACGTCGTAGACGACGCGGCGGTCAGGAATGTGAGAATGCCAGCAGCTGGTCAGCCAGATCGTTGTACGTACGGGCGATCCCGGCATAACTGAGCACGGGTTCCGGATTCCAGGTGCCGATCTTCCCCTCCTTCACCGCGGACAAGTTGGACCACGCAGGATTGGCGCCGAGCGTATCCAGTTGCAAACTGGACGGGCGATCGTCGAGGAAGATCATGTCGGCCGGATAGTGGTCCGCCATCTCCCAAGCCAGTTTCTCGACGTAGACCGACGATCCCTCGGCCGGATCGACGACGGCAAGGCCCAATCCCGCCAGATCTGCAAGGATCGGGAAGCCCGAACGACTGACACGAATCGTGTCCGGATCTGCGGACGCGAACAAAACCTGTGAATTATTCAGCGAAGAAGCAACTTCGGAGATCCGTGCACGCGCAGCGTCGTAGTCTTTTCGCTGAGCCTCCATATCCTGGTCCGCCCCGAGTTCCACGGCCAGTTCCACGATCTCTTGCACGGCTCGGTCGATGGTTCCTGCTGCCGTTTCCACGAACAGTACTGTCGACAAGCCTTTCACCGCATCCAAGTTCGCCTCGTCGAGTAGTGCCGAACCACGCAGCTGAGGGACTATGACGACGTCCGGCTCCAGCGCAGCGATCTTCTCGAGTTCCACTTGTCCCCAGAGCTGCCCGACCATCTCGGTCTTCGAGAAATCCAAATTGCCGGAGATGCTGGTGTCCGTTGATCCCGGCGATCGTGTAAGTGCCCCGAAAACTCCGACAGGCACCAGTCCGTAATCCCACAGAGCACCCGCGATACCGGTGTAGGTGACAAATCTCCTTGGTGGTGAATCCAATTCGATCAGATTGCCGCGATCATCGGTGAAGGACCAGCCTGCATCGCCTTCGCCCCCGGCGTCTGCGTCCGAACGCGAGCAACCGGCCGCTGCCAGCGCAGCAGCCAATCCTGCTGCAGCGCCGAGGAACCTGCGGCGATTCCAGTCCATCTCGATACGCCGGTGCGGTCGTGGAGTGAACAGCGTGGTCATGTGTGTGCCCTTTCGGCGATTGGTTGAACTGTTGCAGGAGTTGACGAACGAGAAAAGAGAAGGATCGACACCAAACCCGTGAGCATTCCGACTCCGGCACAGAAGACCAACGGCCACAGCAAGGCGAACTCGTCCGGACCGACGAAGAGCGAGCCGCACAACGCAATTCCGACGGCAAGCCCGAATTGACGCGACGAGTTGGCTGTTGCCGAAGCCGTCCCGGCGCGCTCTGCCGGGGCGTCCGACATCGCGGCACCCGGCAGCACCGGCGACACCATCGCCGAACCGACACCGGTCAGAATCAGCCCGGCGATCAGTGCGGGCCAGACCGGCTCGGCGAGAACGTACAGCATGGCCACGCAACCGATTCCGCAAAGGATCGTCCCGAATCCGAGCGACAGTCGAAGGTCGACGCGCTGAAGCCGTGATCCACACAAGGCCGATACGAAGACAAAAGCGAGCGGTTGAATCGAGAGCACGAGTGCGGCCGCCGATGCCGACAGTTCCAGCCCGTTCTGCAGCCACAGTGAAAGGACTACGAGCGGGCCGTAGGCCGCGAGGTAGTACCCGAAAGCAGCGACGAGGACGCCGTCGAATTTCAGGGATCGGAACAATGCCGGATCGAGCATCGGACTGCTGCCTCGACGCTGCCAGAACACAAACGCCGTCAGCGCACCGATTGCGATCAGGAAGGCAAGAGCTGTCGACGACGAAGCCCACCCGATGTCGCCGCCCCACGTCACGCCGAGAACCGCGGCAACGGCAGCGAGGGTGAACAAAACGATTCCGGCCCAGTCGATGTTGTCGTCGCCGCGCTCACTGTCGGCGAAACAGAACACAGCCATTGCGAGCGCCACTGCGGCCACGGGGATTCCGGAATAGAAGACCGCACGCCAGTCGAAGAACTGCGTCAGCAGCCCTCCTGCAACATTGCCGATTCCCGCCGCCAATCCAGCGACGGCACCCCACGCGGCAAATGCCACGTGCCGATCGCGGCCCGAATATGCGTCGCCGAGCAGAGGCAGGAGTGTCGCGAACATCGCCGCACCGGCAATTCCTTGCGCGCCGCGAGCAACGACCAGAACCGTGACGTCCGGAGCAATCGCGCACACGGCCGTTGCAACCAGGAACACGACCAGTCCGCAGATGTAGAGGCGTTTGCGTCCCCACGCATCGCCGAGTGCGCCCATGCCCACAAGAAGCGCGGCAAGAGCCAGCGTGTAGGCGTCGACGACCCATGACATCGCGCCCGTACTGCCGTCCAAACCGACTGCGATGGCCGGCACCGCGATCGTTGTGATCGTGGCGTACGTCAGTAACAGGAAAGTTCCGATGCATGCGGCGATGAGCGGCAGCCATCGTCGTGCCGACATGGTCAACCTCCGGATAGGGCGGTAAGTGCGCCCTAACTATGAAGGTTCAAGTCAACTTGAAGTCAAGCGCCGCTTCGACACGAATGTCGAGCTGCTCGAGCAACCACGGGCACTGCATCGGACGCTCTTGCCGACACGTCAGGTGATGCTCGAGTATCAGTTTCGCTCGGTTGGCTGCGGAGATCTGTGCCTCGAGCGTCGACACTTGATCTGCGAGAACTGTGAAGAACTGCTCGGACGTGGTGTCGGTTTCGATGAAGGACCGCACCTGCTCCAAGGACATTCCCGTCTCGGTGTACATCCGGATCAATGCCAGCCGTCGCAGCTCACGCTGCCCGTACCAGCGTTTGCCGCCAGTTCGCGACCGCGCGGACAGCAGTCCTTCGTCCTCGTAATACCGCAAGGTCGACGCCGCGATTCCGAACGATTTTGCAACCTCGCCGATCGGGATCAAGTGCTCACGCATTCACCGATCGTAGGCTGAATGCGTAGGCGGTTCCGGCAGTTATGTGTGACTTGGCATACTGACTAACGGAAGGGGTCGCGTAAGTGATCTCACGGCAAAATGCTGGATGCGCTCGTTGAACGAGGGAGAGCTGTGCTGGATCCAACGCGACCTGTCGGGCCGTACTCGTCAGGAGTGCCCGCCACTGCCCTCGAAGTCCGCATGCCGGACCTCGAACGCTTCGGCCTCGCCCAGTTGTGGCGTTCCGCGATCATCGCCGTCGTGTTGTCCACGTCGATCATGCTGGCACTGATCGTGTGGCCTTTCCGCAAGCGTGGACGCACCTGGGCAGACGCTGCTTCCGACGGGATGGTCGACGGCTTCATCGCGCTGGGGCCCACCTTCGTCAAGCTCGGCCAACTGGTCGCGTCGTCGTCCGGCCTGTTCCCGGCCCCCGTCGCCAATGCATGCCTACGCTGCCTCGACGATGTTCCGTCTTTCCCGGCCGAGCAGGCCAGAAGCGTCGTGCAGAAGGACCTCGGTTACTCCGTGGACGACCTGTTCGCGAAATTCGACGACGTACCTCTCGCGGCCGCATCGGTAGCGCAGGTACACGCGTGCGTTCTGCACGACGGCCGAGAGGCGGTCATCAAGATCCAGCGTCCGGACATCTATGCGCGGATGCTGATCGACCTGCGGGCGGCGTACTGGGGCGCGAACATCCTCGAGAAATTTGTCGAGTTCCTTCGAATTGCCAATGCCACCGCCATCATTCGCGATCTGCACAACGCCACGATGACGGAATTGAACAGCGCGGTCGAGGCCGACCGGCAAACCACTTTCCGGAACAACATCAGTGCGTTCGGCGACAACAAGGGAGTCACGACACCAGAGGTGTACTGGGACTACTGCGGCCCCCGAGTCATCTGTATGGAACGCATGCGAGGCGTTCCGCTCGATCGGTTCGTCGCCGGTCCGGACGGTATCGACGAAGCCCGCATGCTGATCCGACGCGGAGTGAAGGTCTGGCTCGAATCAGTCATCGTTCACGGTCCGTTTCACGGCGACGTACATGCCGGGAATCTGTGGGTCCTCGACGACGGCCGGATAGCGATGCTCGACTTCGGCATCGTCGGCGTCCTTCCCGAGACCTGGAGATCCATCCTTTCCGACATGTTCCGAGCCACCCTCATCGACGGTGATTTCGCCCGTGTCGCCCGCGGAATTCGATCCTTGGGATATGCAACCGACTACGAGGTCGACGACGATCAGCTCGGTATGCAGGTCGCAACGGCCCTGGCCCCGATTCTCGGCCGTGACCTGGGTGAACTCAAGCTCAGTGAATTGATCATGGCACTGATTCAGTTGGGCAAGCAGTGGGGCGTTGCGAGCCCCGAGGAATTGGTTCTTTTCGGTAAACAACTCGGATACTTCGAGCGATATGCGACGGCTTTGGCACCTGGTTGGGTGATCGGACAAGACCTTTATCTGTTCAAGAACGTTTTTCCAGAGGCAGTCGCCGAAAAGGTGCAGGAACTCGGCATCACCATGCCTGACGAATAAATTTGTCCCCTATTTCCTTATTCTGCATTTCGTCTGTCGGGGTTAGCCTGTAATGACCCACTGGCCGAGGAGCAAATGTGCAGCCACTTTCTGTAGCCCTCCCGCAAGCGTCGACAGGTCCGAGGAGTAACGGGCCGAGTGTCGGCACCACCCTCGGCGCCCTCATGCATTCCACGGACAAGTCCGTGATCGAGCTTCTGGAAAGCCCGGACGGACTCGATGTCGAAATCCGTTCGATCGCCCTCGTCGAGTCCTCCGATATCGACGGCACCGACAGCCGTGGTGCGATCTCCGACATCTACCTCCCCGTGGGGGTTCCCGAATCGACGATGACGCAGTGGCTGCGAAAGTTCGAAGGCAGGCCGGCGAGGCGTCGTCCGAAGCTCTTGCTCGTCAAGAATGCGCGCGAGGCGACGACGCTTCTCACCGCCGCACGCAACATCGGAATCGCAGTGGCGGCGGTACATCCGCAGGCTAGTTCCGGACACGTCTATTCACTCGTACAACGACTTCTGACACAGAGCATGTACCGTTCGCGGGCCGTCTCAGGAGCTGTGGCCGGTGGCGATTCGGATCTGTTCGCGCTCTCGGAGACGATCGCCGAATTGACCGGCGGACTCGTGACGATCGACGACACGGCACTCCATGTCATCGCATATTCAGCTGCTCACGAAGGTGAAGACGAACTCCGTCAGCTCTCCATACTGGGCCGGGAGTGGCCGATCGAATACACCGAATGGATAGAGCGCAGAGGCGTGTTCGAGCATCTCAGGCGATCGGACGAGGTCATCAGTCTGCCCTCCGAGCCGAGCATCGGCGCCGCGCACAGGTTGGCTGTGAGCATCACCCGCCCGGACCTGTCAGCGCCGACGGGTTCTGTTGCACACCAACACAATCTCGGCAGCATCTGGGTGCAGCGCGCCTCTGAACCTCTTTCCGACGACGCCCAAGCGGTATTGCGGGGTGCAGCGGCAGTCGCCGCACGCATTCTCATGCGAACCTTGGACGCCTCCAGCCGCGAGAATGCCCAATTGCAAAGGCTGTTCGGCGTTCGCTCCGGCGGAGTCGACATGCACTCGCTGGCCGGCTCCTTCGGCATCAACACCGACGGACCGTCTGCGGTCATCGGATTTGCGACATCACTCGCGCCCGGATCGAATCTCGATCGAATCACCAACGCCTTGCGCCTGCGCGCCAGCGCATTCCGCAGCGACGCGGTCACAACGATCATCGACAACCGGATCTACGTGCTGTTTCCTCAGGCCGAACACGAGGTCGCGATCAGCGACTGGGCTTACGACACCGTGCGAGTAGTCGAGGCCCGTGCGGGCATCAGCGTGCGCGCCGCCGTCGCGGTCCCGATCGCGCGATTGCACGGCGTACCCGAGGCGCGTCGAGAAGTGGACCGCGTGCTCGATACCACTGATGATCACGAAACCTCGAAGGTCACCACACTCGCGGCGTCACGCACCGCGGTGTTGCTGGGCGAGATACTCGACCTCGTTGCTGATCACGAGCGATTGCGGGACCCTCGTATCGACAGACTCGTCTCCTACGACGACAAGAACACCTCTGACATGCAGTTCACGCTCACGGCCTACCTGACAGCTTTCGGGGATGTGAAGAAGGCCGCCTCGTCTCTGAAAGTACATCCGAACACGCTGCGCTACCGCATTCGGCGCGCTGAACAGATCATGGGCATTTCGTTGGACGAGCCGGATACGCGACTGCTCACCGAACTACAACTCGCCATCTTGGGACGCACCCCGGACGAGTCTGAAAGATACGAAACGTCCGATCAGTGAGATAGGCCTCGAGCCCGTCCTGAACTCTCGAGTAGACAACTGAGGAAGCCGAAGAACAACTCTTACCTCAGGAGATACCTTGCGCACTCGTGGAGCCGTCATTCGCCAAGCACCAGGCACATACGAGGTGGTCGATCTCGAACTCGATTCACCCCGCAGCGGCGAACTCACTGTCAAAATGGTCGCCTCAGGCCTGTGCCACTCGGACGATCACATCGCCAGCGGCGACCACGGAGTCGGCCGCTACCCCATCTGCGGCGGACACGAAGGCGCCGGAATCGTCGTCGAGGTCGGGCCGAACACGGAAGGATGGTCCGAGGGCGATCATGTCGTGTTCTCGTTCCTCGCCGCCTGCGGCCGTTGCCGTTGGTGTGCAAGCGGAATCCAGAACCTCTGCGACAACGGCGCCGCCATCATGACTGGCAGCAGACCCGGCGAAACCTCGAGTTACAGAATGTCTCTCGACGGTCAGCCCGTCGCACAAACCTGCGGCCTGTCCACCTTCAGTGAATACACCACGGTCAGCACTCTCTCGGCTGTGAAAGTCGACAAGCACCTGCCACTCGACGCTTTGTGTCTGCTCGGCTGCGGCGTCGGAACCGGTTGGGGCGCCGCGGTCAACTCCGCTCAGGTGTATCCCGGGCAGACTGTCATCGTCATGGGCGTCGGCGGAATCGGAATCAACGCGGTGCAGGGCGCCTCGCATGCCGGCGCCGCCCACGTGATCGCGGTGGATCCGGTTGCGTTCAAGCGCGACAGTGCAGTGAAGTTGGGCGCCACCCACGCCGTGGCCACCATGGAGGAAGCCACCGACATAGCGCGCTCGTTCACCAACGGCCAGGGCGCGGATTCGGCCATCGTCACCGTCGGTGTCACCACCGGAGAACATGTCGCGCAGGCATTCTCGTCGATCCGCAAGGCAGGAACCTGCGTGGTCACCGGCCTCGGGAAGATGACGGACGTCGGAATTCCCGTGAGCCTGATGGAACTCACGCTGTACCAGAAGAGAATTCAGGGATCCCTGTTCGGTGCATCCAATCCCACCGCCGACATTCCCTGGATGATCGATCTCTACACCAGCGGCAAGCTCGAACTCGACGGACTGATCACCAACCGATACACCCTCGACCAGATCAACGACGGTTTCGCCGACATGCATGCCGGTCGCAACCTCCGTGGCATCATTACCTTCTGAGCGAGTTCTCTCCGGACTTTCGATCGAGAGCAAGTCCGGAGAGATCCTCACTACAGCTTCACCAGGCATTCATGGTGTCGAGGATTTGTCCTCTGGCCATCCACAATTCAGCAGACCAATACGGCCACGAGTGAATTCCGGTGGGCGGAAAGCTGTACGTCGCTGGGATTCCCAAGGATTTCAGGCGAATTTCGAATGCACGCGCGTGCACCCACGAGAGCGCCTCGAGCCCCATACCCGTCGCCGTGTGGAAGTAATCGATCGGCGCAGAGGGATGATCGTACGGTCCCGGGATGCCGTTGGACGACGAAATGTACATCGACAGTCCGCGAAGCGATTCCGCGTTGACGAACGGATCGTTGCGAAGCCATCCGGATGACCACGGCGGGCCCCACATCGAATCGACGTTGTACCGGCCGGCGTCGAACATGGCTACGCGGATCGCTTCACGCATACCCGGACCCGAGATATTGATGTAGCCGGACAGCGAGCCGGCGAACTTGAACTGATCCCGATGATGCCCCGCCAGGTTCAACGCGGCACTGCCGCCCATCGACAACCCGATGATCGCATTGTTGGTTGGTGAAACGCCATACCCTGCAAGGAAGTCCGGAAGCTCGCGGGTGAGGAACGTTTCCCACCTGTACGTTATCGGCTGAGCGTTGAAATTGGACGGCGCGTACCAATCCGTGTAGAAACTCGACTCACCGCCGACCGGCATCACCAACGTGATGTTGTCATTGCGGTACTGATCGAGTGCGTTCGTTTCGAAACTCCAAGCATTTCTGTCGTTTTGCGCGCGAAGACCGTCGAGCAGGTACAACGCGGCGTTGCCACCGCGCGCGGCCCACTGCACCTGAACCTTGATGTTTCCCATCGAAGACGGGACCCACAACTCGTCGTACCCACCCCATGGCGCCGAGCGCGCCGGAGTAGCACTCGCGGCGGTCGGACCGAACATACCGCCGAGCAGGAATAAAGACAACAACGCCGCTACGAGCACCCGCACCCACCGTGTATTGCGTTCGGGCAACGTGAATCTGATTCTCTGCAAGGTTGTGTCTTTCCCCGAAACTGCGCATCAAGAAACTCGCTTCGGTAAGTGCATCGTCGGTTCCACTGTCGACGTGTTTGTCCCTTTCCGGGGGCTCCGGTGTTACAAAGTCGAGGTCATCGCAACAATCGGACAACTGTCGTGCCGAGCGAATCCAGGTGGCGAAAAGCACAATTCACGAAGCACGCTGAATGCGCTCACTCAGCCGAGTGACGAAGCGATCGCATCACGACCTGCGGCAGCACACGCTTGGTCCTGCATTCCGTCTGGAGCGCCACCGACACCGATACCGGCGATCGACCCGGCTCCAGCCTTCAATGTGACTCCACCTGCAAGGAAGAGAGTGCCGGGAAGGTCAGCGATGGTTGATCCTTCGCCTTTGGTACGCTGCGAGAGGTCACTGGTGTCGGCTCCGAAAGCTGCAGAGGTGTATGCCTTCTCGCGTGAGGCTTCCACCGTGTGCTGGGCTGCGTTGTCGCCGCGCACCATGGCGATGACATTTCCCGCACGGTCTACGACGGAGACGGTGACGAAGCCGAGACCGTCGGCGCGGCATTTCGCCAGGGCCGCACCAGCAGCCTTCACTGCTGCGTCGGCACTGAGTCGATTCTGAGTGACAATCGCCGAATCACCGGTCGCGGCAGGCTGCTGCGTGGCAGTAATCGACGTCGTGCTCGATGCGTTCGCCACCGGTGTGTCGGTGGTCGAGCATGCGGCGCTGGCAAGGATTGCGACAACCGGAACGGCGACAGCGAGCGTACGGGGAAGTCGTGTGTAAATGCGGTGGTTCATATCGGGCACACTTTCAATCGAATGGTTCGAAACCGTCCACTACAGCGTCGCGTCCGAGGGCGGGTGCGCACATCGGGCGCTCGGGTGACGAACCGTGCCCCCTACGGCTACCCGGATATCATCCGAATGGTTGATACGACGGCCTGGTGCCCTCCGTAACATTCGAGGGATGAGTAACGGAGCCATGAACGCCGACGCCGAACGCGGCCTACGCGGCCCGTTGGCGTATGCGATCCACGCGTCGTTCTTCGTACTGCTGTCTACATCGGGAGTTCGGTACGTCACAGTCCACGGGACCAGCGGTCGGTTCGGGGTGGTACTCGTCCTGGCCGTGGTCCTCGCCCTGCTCTACGCCGTCATGGCCACGGTGTCCTCGCGAGATGTGGTTCGCCAACGGCTGTGGATGTGGCCGGTACTGAGCGCATGGGCAGCGCTGGTCTGGCTTGCCCCGAGTTTCGCGTGGTGTGCGTTTCCCGTTCTCTTCCTCTGCATTCGTCTGTATCCGAGCAAGATCGCCTACCCCCTCGTCGGGATCCTGGGCGTCCTCGCCGGTGTCGCGTTCTACCGGGTCACCGGTCGTGCCGAATTGGTGACACTTCTCGGGCCGCTGTGCACCGCGGCACTGGTCGCGGCCGCGTACGGGCAGATGGAACGAGATGCCCGAGAACGCCTTCGGCTTCTGCGTCAGGTAGCAGAAGCGCAATCTGCATTGGCAGATACCGAACGCGCTGCCGGCGTTGCCGCTGAGCGAGAGCGCCTCGCGCGCGAAATCCACGACACCGTTACCCAGGGACTGGCGAGCGCCCTTCTACGGCTCGAGGCAGCCGAACAAACGTGGAATACAACGGGTTCGCCGTCTCGAGCCGATGTCGATGCCGCAGCAGAGAACATCCGAACGAGCTTGATGCAGAGTCGCGACCTCGTCCACGATCTGGCGCCGACCAAGGGCGGTACGGGCGACTTCGACGCCTTGGTCGTGGCCGCCGCCCGCCAGTTCGTCCCGGCCGTTCGGATCCGCACCGTCGGTGAAGCCGTCATCTTGCCCTCGGACGTAGCTCATGCCGTCGTGCGAGTGGTCTCGAGCGCGTCCTCCAACATCGCCCGCCACGCTCGCGCCGAAACGGCGGGCGTGACGATCACGTATCTCGACCACTCCGTCTCCGTAGACATCTTCGACGACGGCGTCGGCTTCGATCCGGGAAAGCTCGCCGACCATTCTCGGTACGGTGGATACGGCCTGCGTGCGATGCGAAGCCGCGTCGCACAGCTCGGCGGATCGTTCACCGTGGAAAGTGCACCGGGAGACGGCACCGTCGTCGCGGCCCAGTTCCCGCTCGAACGGAGGATCCGGTGACCACCACCATTCGCGTGTTCCTCGTCGACGATCATCTGGTCGTGCGAGCCGGGCTGAGAGCGCTGCTGAACACTCAGGCGGACGTCGAAGTAGTAGGCGAAGCATCGTCCGGCGAGGAGGCGGCCACGGCGATACCGTCGGCCTCACCGGATCTGGTGATGATGGATCTGGACATGGGCACCGGCATGCACGGTGCAGAAGCGATCAAACGCCTGCGAAGCGACGGTGTCGATATTCCCGTACTGGTTTTCACGACATATGACACCGACGCCGACGTCGTGCGGGCCGTGGACGCCGGTGCCATCGGTTACCTACTCAAGGACTCGACGCCCGACGAGATCTTCGGCGCGGTGCGCGGCGCGGTAGCCGGGCGCAGCGTTCTCTCTCCTACTGTGGCCTCTCGTCTCGTCCAGCAGATGCAGCGCCCGCAGGAAGCGCTCACCGCCCGTGAGTCCGAACTGCTCAGCCTGCTCGCCGAGGGGATGACCAACCGCGAGCTGGGTAAAGCACTCTTCATCAGCGAAGCGACGGTGAAAACACACCTCGGGCACATCTACGCCAAACTCGGTGTCGATAACCGCTCTGCCGCAGTGTCCGTCGCACTACGTCGCGACGGAATACGCTGACCTCGGTGGCGGCCGAACAGCTCAGCCGCCCATCGCCTTACGCACTCCGTCGATCAGTTCGAGGAATTCAGCCTTGGGAGCAAAGTCGACATACTCCGAGTCGTCGATCGCTCCGGGAACGTGACCGGGTGCCCAGTAGAACACGTCGCCGGCATCGTAGGTTTGCCGACCTGCTTCGGAATCTGTGTAGATCCTTCCTTTCAAGACGTATCCGTAGTGCGGACATTGACAGCGCCCGCCTTCCAATTGTGCGAACGGTTCGGCAAAGTCTGCACCAGCAGGGATTTTGACGAAGTTGACGATCATGTCGCCTTCTTCTCGCATCCGCAGTTCGAATTCGCCGTCCTGCAACACGATGGGAAGATCATGAGCCGAGATGGTGTGCATAGGAGTACCTTTCGGCTTCAGAAGGGGAAGGTCTGCGCTGCTGGCCGGCTGGTTCGCCACTGCCAGGTGGTGAATTCGTCCCAACTGCTTTGAGTTCCGAATCTCGCGCCGTTTCCGGAGGCACCCGTGCCACCGAATGGTGCATAGGCATCGTTGTTCAAAGTCTGATCGTTGATGTGCACGATGCCGGTACGCAGTCGGTCCGCGATCCGCTCGCCGCGTTCAACCGATCCTGTTTGAATGGCAGCAACCAGACCGTATTCGCTGTCATTGGCCGACCTGACTGCCTCGTCTTCGTCCTTGACGATCACGACGGGCGCCACGGGCCCGAAGATTTCTTCACGGAACGCGGGCATGTCCGAGGTGACTCCGGCCAGGACGGTCGGCTGATAGAAGAGCCCTTCGTATGTTCCACCGGCGCGGATTTCGGCGCCGGCCGCCTTGGTGCCCTGGACGATTCGATCGACGTTCGCAATCTGCCGCGCGTTGATGAGCGGTCCGAGAGCGACGTCGCCTGTATTGGGATCCCTGACCGGCAGGACCGCTGCGCGCTTGGCCAGCAGGTCCAGGTACTGATCGGCGACCGATTCCAACACGATGTGGCGGCCTGCGGTCATGCAGACCTGCCCCTGATGCAGGAACGAACCCCACGCGCCCGCCGAGCTCGCGGCATCCAGGTCTGCGTCGTCGAGGACGATCAGCGCATTGTTCCCACCCAGTTCCAGCGAGACACGCTTGAGCGTGCGACCGGCAGTTGCCCCGACCTGACGGCCGACGGCGGTCGAACCCGTGAAGGACACCATCGCGATGCTCGGGCTCTCGCACAATGCCTGACCAGGTTCCGCGTCACCGGCGAGCACATGCAGGAGGCCTTCGGGAAGACCTGCGGACGTGAACAATTCCGCGATGACCGCACCCCCGCTGATCGCGGTTTGAACATCCGGCTTGAGAACGACGCCATTTCCGAGCGCCAAGGCGGGGGCGACAGCGCGCATGGCGAGGAGAAGCGGGAAATTCCACGGGCTGATCACGCCGACCACACCCAGGGGCACCCGGCGACCGATGCTCGTGCGCCCCTCCTGGCTGGCGGGCAGGAGGTGCCCGAACGGCTGTGTCGGCAGTGCCGAGGCTTCCCACAGTTCGGAGATGACAAGATCAACTTCGAATGCGGCTTTCCCTGGTACGGAACCACCTTCACGGATCAACCAGCGCTCCACCTCGGCTCGCTCGGCTTCCAAAATCTGCGCTGCCTTACGGATCACCGAAGCGCGAGCCTGCCCGATCGTCGCCGCCCACGCCGGCTGCGCGGCCGACGCGATGTGTGCCGCTCGATCGATATCCGCAGCAGTCGCCGTGCCGATCACACCGAGCACCTCGCCGGTAGCCGGTTCGAGCGACTCGACGGTGTCACCGCCTCCGTCGATCCATTGGCCGTCGAAAATCTTTCCGTGCCATTGCTGATGAGCGAGCAGATTCGTCATGCGTTCCTCGATTCGTAGCTTTCGCTGCGGTCCTCGCTGTTCGTGGACCTGAGCTCTTCGCGAGCCTGAAAAAGCGATCTGAAACACACTCTGCCCCGGTATTCGGGCTCCCAGTTGTCGTGATCGGACACGTTTGTTGTTCGGATGCGACAGATCAGTGACGTTCGCGGGCGTTCGGATCAGGCGAGTTACGTACTTCCGACGGCGCCGCACCGAATTCCGCTTTGAACGCACGCGAAAACGCTGGTGCGTCATGGAAACACCATCGTGCGGCCAGGATGGAGATCGAATGACCCCGCAGTGAGACGTCGGTGAGATCGCGGCGTACGCGGATCAACCGTTCGCGGCGAATCAGCGCACTGAGGGTCAGATCCCCGTCACCGAAGTGACGCTGAACGGTTCGCGGCGACAGGTGCAACGCACCGGCAATCGACGCGACCGAGAGGTCTGGTGAGTCGAGATTCCGAAGCGCATATCGCAAGATCTCCTCTCGCGTCGAACGTCCGGGTGTCGCGGGCGCAGATCCTTGCATCAGAACTGCCGAAGCGAGATTGACTCCAGCATCTCCGAGAAGCCCGGCTGCGCTGCCGTCGACCTGGGATGCAACAGCGCCCGAGATGAAATTTTCCAGCAATGCACCGGACCCACGCCGACCGTCGTGGGTGCGCTCGAGCGCGCAATTCAGTTCTCGCTCGGTCAGACTCACCGCACTGCGCGGTAGGGTCATGACGGTGCACGACCAGTGACCGTCGAAACGCAGCGCGTACGAATGCTCGACGTCGTAGAGAATCATCGCGCCGGGCGGGGCCGTCAACTCGCGGTCCGATTGGCGCAGTATCGCGCTCCCGGTTCGGACCGTGCAGATCTTGAGCAGATCACTACCGTGTCGCTTTGCTGCGCGTGCGCTCCGCCGCAGTATCTGCGGTGAACCGGAGATGTCGAAAGCGCCTACGTCCCCGAGACTTACGCCGCTGACCGTACCGACAGGCGCGGCATCGACGGAACTCTCGGGGCACAGGCCACCGAAGGTCTCCGACATCTCGCAGTGCCACTGCTGCACAGATTCCGGCAGGCTCGGAGGCGTGGCAGACACGGCAGACACGGCAGACATGGCGGGCTACTTGATCGAAGATCCGTGCTGCGTCAACGGCATGACCTCGATGGTCATGTACGGGAACAGGGGCAGGTTCCAGAGAATCTCATGGAGTTCGTCAGCCGACTCGACATCGAAGATGCTGATGTTGCTGAACTGTCCCACAATTCGCCACAGATGCACCCACTTTCCCTGTCGCTGAAGGTCTTGCGAGTACGCCTTCTCCGTTGCGACGGTATCGGCGCGTACTTCCGGATCCAGGTCGCGCGGAATATCGACGTCCATCCGAACGTGAAAGAGTGCCATGTTCTTCTATCCTCTAGTTCCTGGTCCAGGTCTTGACGGCGTCCATGTTCAGTTCAACTCCCAGGCCAGGTCCGGCGGGGAGGTGCAACTGACCCTCGGAATACTTCAGGGGTTCCTGAAGCAACTCTTCACTGAAGAGCAGTGGGCCGAAAAGCTCTGTTCCGAAGTTGATTCCAGGCTCGGCGCACGCGAAGTGCAACGAAGCGGCGGTGCCGATCGGGCCTTCGATGGACGTCGCACCGTGGCACGCGATACCTGCGGCCTTGGCAATCGCGACGATGTCGCGGCTGCGCTGGAGGCCACCACATTTGGTGGTCTTGAGGGCGATGACATCGGCGGCGCTCCGGCGGGCGATTTCCAGAGCGTCGTGTGGGGTCTGCACACTCTCGTCGGCCATGATCGGAATCGGTAGAAGCCTACTGAGTTCGGCAAGGACCTCGATTTGGTCTGCCGGAGTGGGTTGTTCGATCAGTTCGACTCCACCCTCGGCGAGTTGTGGCAAGTACCGCAGGGCAGTGAAGCGATCCCACCGTGCGTTGACGTCGACACGGACTCCGGCGTGGCCGTCCAGCGCCTGCGCGATGTTGACGATGCGCGCAACGTCGACTGCTGGATCGAGTGCTCCCATCTTGAGTTTGAAGCTGAAATTGAGCCGGGATTCGAGCTTTTCGTGAGCTTCCTCGATGATCTCGTCCGCCGGCGCAGCACCCAGTGCCCACGTGACGTCGACACTCTCGCGGAAAGCCCCGCCGAGGAGCGTGTGCACGGGGACTCCCAGGCTACGCGCCCAGGCGTCGTGCAACGCCACGTCGACGGCGGCCTTCGCGAATCGTGCATTGGCAACAACTTTTTCGATGTCGGCCATGATCGCGGTGATGTGATCCACGCGCCTGCCGACCACCACCGGCGCGATGTACTTCTCGATGATGACCTGCATCGTCTCCACCGATTCGCCACCCCACCACGGCCCGCCCGGAACGACTCCTTCGCCGTATCCGATCACCCCGTCGGAGGTGCGAATCGCGACCAGCAACAACGGCTGCGCCGTCATCGACGTGGTGGCGAACTTGTGGGGGCGAACCAGCGGAACGTCGAGGATGGTCGTCTCGATGGAGACGATCGACAGGTCTGTCATCAAATCACTTTCTTCAGAGCAGTTGTGGATCAGGCCGGATCGAGCACGAAGTCGTATGTAACCCGGTTGGTTCCGTCGGCACCTGGCTTCGGATCGAGAATCAGTTCGGGCTTCGTCGCCGTTGCCACGTCGTTCTCGATCCACTCTCCATCCTTGAAATAGAGCTGGGTGGTGATGGTGCGCTTACCGGGAGCCTTCACCATGAGGTGCAGGTGAGCCGGACGCCACGGGTGCCAGCCGGCCTTCTCGATGAACCAGCCGGTGGGGCCGTCGGTCGGGATCTGGTACGGCGCAGGCTGAATCGTGGTGATCTCGAAGCGTCCCTCGTCGTCGGCGACGATCGTTCCGCGGAGGTTGCCGTCGGGGATGTGCGGCGCGAAATGGGAGTAGTAGCCCTCGTCGTCCGCGTGCCAGAGTTCGACGGTTGCACCGCCCAACCCCTTGCCGTCGAGATCGCGAACCTGGCCCTCGAAGACCAGCTTCGATCCAACCTCGTTGTCACGCATCGGAAGTTCACACTTGGCAGGCAACGTCTTGGCATCGGCAACGTAGTACGGGCCCTCGATGCTTCCCTTGGTGCCGTGCTGGCCGCGGTACGCGACCTCCTCGACGTTGTGCTCGAGGAAGACGTCCAGCCACAGGGGCCACTCGCCGAACTGGCCGATGTCGATGAGCCACTGCTTGAGGACGCGGTACTCGGGGTAGGTGATGCCGTGCTTGTCGATGACGCCTGCGAGTGCCTCGAGCACGTCCTTGGCGATGGCCGAGACGCGTTCGGGCGGGGTGTCCGCGCTGACTCGTTCCTGGAGGAACTTGTCGGTGGCGGCAGTACCCGAACCTACTGCGGTGGGGCTCTCGGAAGTGGTCATGTGGTCCTCCTCGGGGCCGTATGTGGCTGTTACCGGGTGGGTGCCGTACTGCTGGGCTGCGTCGGCTCCCCAAGTTTGGGTTGTACGCTCTGCGTACATCTGTTACGCTGTGCGTACGCTTGTACTGTGCGCCCAGTCACAAGGTTTGTCAACCTTCGAAGGCGTCGATCGGGCATACCCGCAGATGAAAGGCCTTTCCGTGAGCGAGAACGATCGCGATTACATCCAGAGCATCGAGCGTGGATTTGCTGTGCTGACGGCCTTCGACGAGAAGAACCCCAACCCGTCGCTCGCCGATCTTGCCGCCGAAACGGGTCTCTCCCGCCCAGCGGTCCGGCGCATCCTCCTCACGCTGCAGAAGCTCGGATACGTCACCGGCAACAACAGTCGGTGGTCGCTCACCCCACGCGTTCTGAGCATCGGGCAGCACTTCTCGGCATCACATGCCTTGACGGAGGCGGCGCTCCCTCGCCTGTTGGAGATCGCAGAACACACCCACGAGTCGGCGTCGCTCGGGGTGCTCGACGGTGTCGACGTGGTCTACGCCGCGCGTGTACCCGTCCGGCGGATCATGAGCATCAACGTCAGCGTCGGCACCAGAGTGCCTGCATATGCCACCTCCATGGGTCGAGCCCTGCTAGCTTGGGCGCCAACCGAAATCGTCGACAACGTCATCGCGAACTCCGCGTTCGACGCCCTCACACCCACCACGATCACCGACGAAGGCGCATTCCATACCGCCCTCCGGGTGGTGCGCGAGCAGGGATACGCGCTCACATCGGAGGAACTGGAAGACGGCCTGATTTCCCTCGCTGCTCCCGTCCGCGACGCCGGTGGAAGCGTCGTCGGAGTGACAGCGTGTTCGACCTCGGCCGGACGAACATCCCCGGAAGCTTTCCGCGCCGACGTCGCGCCGTTCCTCGTCGAGAAGGCGAATCAGCTCAGCGCGGACATGGGGCACCGGAGCTAACGCCTCAACACCTCGGAAGGCAACAATCCGTACTTACGCCGAAACGACGACGCGAACCGTCCGGTGTGCGTGAAACCCCATCTCACAGCGACATCGGTGACCGTCGTCGAGTCGTCGGCATCCACCAGATCTGCATGGACCCGCTCGAGACGGATGTCGAGCAGGCATTCCGACGGACTCCGGCCCACGTACTGCCGAAATCCCTCCTGCAATCTCCGTACGCTGACGCCCGCCACCTCCGCCATCTCGGCTGCGGTCCACACGCGGGCCGGGTCGTCGTGCATCTCGTCGAGCACCCGCTTGACGATACGGGGCCTGGCGTTACACACCGCGTCCTCGCTTTCGGGCATTGCGGCAAGGACGAATGCCGTGACCACGGCGCCGGAGAGCTGACCTGCCACCAGGTCGTTGTGCAGCACGCCGACCGGGCCGAGTATCTGATCCGACAGTGAGCGAACAAATTTCAGCCATCTGGCTCCGTCGTCGCCCCGAAGATCCACCTGATCAGGCAAGTGCATTCCGGGTCGACCGAGAACCTTTTCCATCTCACGGTCGAGGTACTGACGGTCCATCCGGACTCCGACGATCTCGCAGTCCGCACTCCACCGCGTAATTCTCGTCGTGATGTCGGGTGGACATACCGTCGCAACACCCTGCGTCGAGAGCACGTGCGAGCCCGCGAACACCGACTCGAGCTCGCCCGAGAGCGGGATGTTCACCCCATAGGCACCGGGATGATCGGATTCGACGGCGACGTCAGCTCCCCACCGAATATGAGCGATCCTCAGCGGTCCCAACTCGGTGGTGCACACCCCGACTCCACTGGCCGCATGCCGAGACAACGGCGTCAGCGTGTGCGGAAAATAGGCGTCCGAAACCGCATGACACGCCTCGTCCCAGTCGCGGGGAGCAGTACCGATCATGGAGTCGACCATCGTCCTTCTTCACCTTCCAAACCCGTGACCAGCCACATTGCCGAGCAAGGGCGCTGAACATCATTGAACACTGTGTCCCCGGTCACTTCCAAGAGAAAACGGGTACGGGCCGCGATCGGGTGCGCAATCCGGATAGCCACCGCGCTGTACGGATCGACCGAAGCCTGCGCCCGCCGTACGTTCGTCTTCACTCCCGGCGCTAGTCGCCCACTACTTCCCTCCCGCACTTCGCGGCACTCTCACTCACCCGCCATCCGACAAGGAGGTCCGGTCATGGAACAAAATCAGCTTCGAGGAATCTTCGGTCAATTCGCGAGCGGCGTCACCGTCATCACCTGTACCAATGCCGACGGTCAACCACACGGAGCCACCGTCACCGCATTCACGGCCATTTCCCTGGAACCACGGCTGTGCCAGATCACGATGACTCGCAAGTCCAAGGCGTGCGGCTACCTCGGCAACGCGCCGTTTGCGGTCAACATCCTTGCCTCCGACCAAGTGGACACGGCCATGCATTTTGCCGGCCGACCGCAGCGCACCGAACCGAGGTGGATCGACGGACCGACCGCTCCCCTGCTCGACGGCGCCGCAGCAACCATCTCGTGCGTCCCGTGGAGGGAGTACGACGGCGGTGACCACATCATCTTCATCGGCGAGATCGTCGACGCTCAGTCGAGTGGCAAGGATCCGCTTCTGTTCTACCGAAGCACTTTTCACGATCTAGGCACTACCTCTTCGACCACAGTCTGGAACGGAAGTCAGGACGACCCCCACAGCGGCTGGTTCGACGCCACCACTTCGTTCACCCCGATTCATCTTCAGCCCGCACCCCAAACGATCTGAAAGGCTTTGCCATGACGACCACCGAAATTCCTCCCACCGGCGTCGATCCCGCAGATTCCGGAGCGCCACAGGTCAATCCGGCCGCCGATTGCGAAGCCAACCGCACGAAGAACTTCGCCACCCGACCGATGACCGGTGACGAGTACATCTCGAGCCTGCAGGACGGTCGCGAGATCTGGCTTCACGGTGATCGCGTCAAGGACGTCACGACACACCCCGCGTTCCGGAATCCGATCCGCATGACCGCGAGGCTGTACGACGCTCTGCATACGGGCGAGCACGTGGACGCCTTGACCGTTCCGACGGACACGGGCAACGGCGGTGTCACCATGCCATTCTTCCGCACTCCGACGTCCTCGGCCGATCTGCTCAAGGAACGCGATGCCATAGCGACGTGGGCTCGTATGACCTACGGCTGGATGGGCCGTTCCCCCGACTACAAGGCGAGTTTCCTGGGCACCCTCCACGCCAACAAGGAGTTGTACGCACCGTTCCAGGACAACGCCGAACGCTGGTACCGCGAATCGCAGGAGAAGGTTCTGTACTGGAACCACGCGATCATCAATCCCCCGGTGGATCGCCAACTTCCACCGGACGAGGTCGGTGACGTCTTCATGAAGGTGGAGAAGGAAACCGACGCAGGTTTGATCGTCAGCGGCGCCAAAGTGGTCGCCACCGGATCGGCGATCACGAACTACAACTTCATCGCTCACTACGGTCTGCCGATCAAGAAGAAGCAGTTCGCCCTGATCTGCACGGTACCGATGGACGCGCCGGGTGTGAAGCTGATCTGCCGCACCTCGTACACCGAACATGCTGCGGTGATGGGCAGTCCGTTCGATTATCCGCTGTCGAGTCGCATGGACGAGAACGACACCATCTTCGTCTTCGACAAGGTGTTGGTTCCGTGGGAAAACGTCTTCATGTACGGCGACGTCGACCGGATCAACGCATTCTTCCCTCAATCGGGCTTCCTGCCGCGCTTCACCTTTCAGGGCTGCACTCGCCTGGCCGTCAAGCTCGACTTCATCGCCGGACTGTTGATGAAGGCACTCGAAGCCACCGGCGCCGGCGGCTTCCGCGGAGTCCAGACCCGTGTCGGTGAGGTGATCGGGTGGCGAAACCTCTTCTGGTCGTTGACCGAATCGATGGCACGCGATCCCGAACAGTGGGTCGGCGATTCGGTGATCCCGAAGCTCGAGTACGGCCTCACCTATCGAATGTTCATGATCCAGGGGTACCCGCGGATCAAGGAGATCATCGAACAGGACGTCGCGTCGGGCTTGATCTACCTGCCTTCGAGTTCACTCGACTTCAAGAGCCCGGACGTGCGTCCGTACCTCGACAAGTACGTTCGCGGTTCCGACGGCATCACCGCCGTCGACCGCGTGAAAGTCATGAAGGCTCTGTGGGATTCGATCGGCACCGAGTTCGGCGGCCGACACGAACTCTACGAGCGCAACTACTCCGGCAATCACGAAAACGTCAAAGCGGAACTGCTGTTCGCAGCCCAGAATCGTGGACACGCAAGTTCCATGAAGGGACTGGCCGAGCAGTGCCTGAGTGAATACGACCTCGACGGCTGGACGGTCCCTGACCTCATCGGCAACGACGACGTCTCGTTCTTCAAGAACCGGTAACCCCCTCGGCAGGTAGGGCGGACTCGCGATGTCGAGTCCGCCCTGGTCGTCGTCTTCAGCAGGCATGGCCCATCAGCAGAATTCGACGAACACTGCACCCTTGGTCAGGACTAGGCAATTGCCTAGTGTGACCCGAGACACACGATGTCAAGGTGAATTCAGTACCGGACGCAGCCCCGTCCGGAAAGCGGGTCCCACCGATTTGGTCCGACAGCCCTCGGCTTTCTCGGTAGGCGCCCACTCTTATCTGGAGGACACCCATGACGGATATGTTGGATGCTGCCCGCGGCACCGACCAGTTCGCGAACATCCGCGCCGTCCTCGACGACGCGCTCGTCGAGGACCCGGAGACCGGCCGCTACCAGGTGCGGCGCAGCGTCTTCACAGACGAGCAACTGTTCGAACTCGAGATGACGCACATCTTCGAGGGCAATTGGATCTACCTCGCGCACGAGAGCCAGATCCCGAACGTCGGCGACTACTTCACCACCTACATGGGCCGTCAGCCCATCGTGATCACCCGCAACAAGGACGGCGAATTGGGTGCGCTGATCAACGCATGCAGCCACCGCGGTGCGATGCTCTGTCGCCGTAAGACCGACAACCGAACCACCTTCACCTGCCCGTTCCACGGCTGGACCTTCAACAACAGCGGAAAACTCCTCAAGGCCAAGGACACTCGCACCGGTGGCTATCCGGAGCAGTTCAACAAAGACGGCTCACACGACCTGACCAGGGTGGCGCGGTTCGAGAACTATCGCGGCTTCCTCTTCGGCAGCCTCAACCCCGACGTGCTGCCACTCGAAGAGCACCTCGGTGACACCACGAAGGTCATCGACATGATCGTCGATCAGTCACCTGACGGACTCGAAGTTCTGCGCGGTGCTTCCACCTACACCTACGACGGCAACTGGAAGCTGCAGACCGAGAACGGTGCCGACGGCTACCACGTGTCTTCGACGCACTGGAACTACGCCGCTACCACCGCTCGCCGCACCGCCGGTGAATCGTCCAACGAGACCAAAGCCATGGACGCGGGCACCTGGGGGAAGCAGGGCGGTGGATACTTCTCCTACGACTACGGCCACCTCCTGCTCTGGATGTGGTGGGGCAATCCCGAGGACCGACCCCTGTTCGAACGCAAAGCAGAACTGGAGGCTCAGTTCGGTTCCAAGAAGGCCGAATTCATGGTCGGTGCGTCGAGGAACCTCTGCCTGTACCCGAACGTCTACCTCATGGATCAATTCAGCAGCCAGATCCGGCACTTCCGTCCGATCTCCGTGGACCAGACCGAAGTCACCATCTACTGCATCGCGCCCAAGGGAGAGAGCGCCGAAGCGCGCAGCAACCGCATCCGTCAGTACGAGGACTTCTTCAATGCCAGCGGTATGGCCACCCCGGACGATCTCGAAGAGTTCCGTTCCTGCCAGAAGACCTACCAGGCAGCCGGCGCCCCGTGGAACGACCTCAGCCGTGGCGTCACACACCAGATTCCCGGTCCGAACGACGTCGCGAAGGATCTCGGCATGAATCGCGTGCTCTCGAGCGGAGCCAAGACCGAGGACGAAGGCTTGTATCCCATTCAGCACGGGTACTGGCGCGACGCCATGCTTGCGGCCGTAGATGCCGAGCAAGCCGCTTCCAACCGGACCATCTGAGGACGATCACCATGACTGTCACCACCACCAATGCCGTCGCCCTCGAAACAGTGCAGCAGTTTCTCTACCGTGAGGCTCGCTATCTGGACGATCGCGAGTTCGAGAAGTGGATCGAGTGCTACCACCCCGATTCCGAGTACTGGATGCCCGCATGGGCGGACGACGGCGAGCTGACCACGGACCCGGCCGCAGAGATCTCCCTGATCTACTACCCGAATCGCGGCGGTATCGAGGACCGCGTGTTCCGAATCAGGACTGACCGTTCCAGCGCGACAAGCCTTCCCGAGCCCCGCACCGGTCACAACATCACCAACGTGGAAGTGATCGAAGAACGCGGCTTCGTCGTCGACGTCCGCTTCAATTGGTTCACGCTGTACTTCCGCTACAACACAGTCGACACCTACTTCGGCACCTCGCACTACACGATCGACTTCTCGGGCGAGCAGCCGTTGATCATGAAGAAGAAGGTAGTCCTCAAGAACGACTACATCCATCACGTGGTCGACATCTACCACTTCTGACACGACTTCCCTTCGAATCGAGCTGTTTCCCATGAGCATTCAAGCTGCGCCGACCTTTCAAGTAGCCCTGAGTTTCGAAGACGGCATCACCCGCTTCGTCGAATGCAACACCGACGAGACCGTCGCGGACGCGTCGTACCGCGCACGAATCAACATTCCGCTCGACTGCCGCGACGGAGCATGTGGCACCTGCAAATCACTCTGTGAGTCAGGTACTTTCGATGCCGGCGACTACATCGAGGAGGCCCTGACGGACGACGAGGCCGAGCAGGGATACTGCCTTCCGTGCCAGATGGTGCCGGAATCTGATCTCGTGCTGCAGATTCCCACCACGTCGGCGGTCGCCAAGACCACTGCCGGTTCGTACACGTCCACCATCACCGAGATCATTCGCCATTCGGATTCCACGGTGGGTTTCACCGTCGCAGTCGACAACCGCGCAGATCTGGTCTTCCTCCCCGGTCAGTACGTGAACATCCTCGTTCCCGGAACCGAAGCGACGCGGTCGTACTCGTTCAGCTCCGGCCCTGAGGTCGAGTCGGCGTCGTTCCTGGTCAAGATCACCCCGGGTGGTCTGATGTCCGAGTATCTCAGTCAGCGTGCGCAGGTAGGCGACACTCTCGAATTGACCGGACCGATGGGTAGCTTCTTCCTCCGGTCAGGTCAACGGAGAGCCCTACTGCTTGCCGGCGGAACCGGCTTGGCCCCGCTGCTCTCCATACTGGAGAAGATGCGTACCGAAAGCTCCACTCGGCCCGTCCATCTGGTCTACGGCGTCAGCTCCGACACCGATCTCGTCGAACTCGACACACTGCACGACTACGCGGAGTCTCTACCCCAGTTCACCTTCGACTACTGCGTATCCGATCCCGACAGCACAGCACCGAACAAGGGCTATGTCACCGGCTTGATCGAGCCCGATCACCTCGACGACGGCAACGTGGACGTCTACCTGTGCGGCCCGCCGCCGATGGTCGAAGCCGTACGTCTGCACTTCAAGGACGTATCGATCACACCCACGAACTTCTACTTCGAAAAGTTCAACAATGCGGCAGCACCGGCTGATTCACCGGCAGCCTCGGCCGAAGAATCAGCTGCCGGCACGTACGAGATCGGTGAAGAACATCTGCCGGTCACGGAGTCGGACGCACAGTTCGACGCTCGGATGGCCCTCGAACTCGGAGCAATGGAACTCACGATCGGCCGCCTCACTCCGGCACAGTTGACGGAGTACCGCATTCTGGCGGAGAACTCGGCTGCTTCCATCGACCGCGATCACTTCACGGACGCAGCGGCATTCACCGAGACCAATGCCCTGTTCCACGACTTCCTCTTCCGCTGCACCGGAAACGAAGTGCTCCTGCAGGCATACCACCGTCTCGAGGTCACACAACTGATGAACCGAGTGCTCCGCACCGCCGATTGGGTGGACGAACATGTCGCGGAGGATCACTCACGAATCGTGCGTGCATTCGAGCAGAATGATCGCGCCACGGCCCGTGATCTGATCGTCCAGCACAGCGAACACGCCAAGTCGACGATGCACCGCGCCATCACTGACGCTCGGCAAAGTGTGGCGTCGTGAGCACGAGATTCTTCGCCGGCCGGTTCGACGACCGGGTCGTGGTCGTCACCGGAGCGGCTCAGGGGATCGGGCGCAGCGTTGCCGAAAGAGTTTCCGCAGAAGGTGGTTCCGTCGCGCTTGTGGATCGAGCTGAACTGGTTCACGACATCGCGACACCGCTGGAGCGTTCCCATTCGGTGACCGCGGACCTCGAGACGTTCGAAGGTGCCCAGAATGCAATAGATTCCGCATTGGAGCGCTTCGGACGCATCGACGTCCTGATCAACAACGTCGGTGGGACCATCTGGGCCAAACCCTACGAGCACTACACGCCGCAGCAGATACATGCCGAGGTCACACGATCATTGTTCCCCACGCTCTGGACGTGTCGCGCCGTACTGCCCCATCTGATCGAGCAGGCGAGCGGCACCATCGTCAACGTCTCCTCGGTCGCCACCCGCGGTGTCAACCGTGTTCCTTACGCGGCGGCCAAGGGCGGGGTCAGCGCGATCACCGCTGCACTGGCGATGGAAGTCGCGCAGTACGGAATACGCGTCGTGGCAACCGCTCCCGGCGGAACCGAGGCGCCACCACGCGTCGTGGCACGCGGACCGGGTGCCGAGACCGACGAGGAGAAGGCCTGGTACCAGCAGATCGTCGACCAGACCGTCGACTCGTCGCTACTCAAGCGTTACGGCACCCTGGACGAACAGGCTGCTGCTATCACTTTCCTTGCCTCCGAAGAGGCTTCGTATGTCACCGGAACGGTTCTGCCCGTCGCCGGTGGCGACCTCGGCTGAATCCAGCCTCCCCCGATTCCTGATCTCTCGAACGGAGATTCGCCATGTCCTCGATCGAACGTGGTTCCTGGGCCAGTGCCCGCCATCGCTCGTCAGTGTTGTGGGTGGTCACCATCGCCGCCATTGCCATTCTGTTCGACGGATACGACCTGGTCGTGTACGGCACGATCCTGCCCGTACTCATGGACGACCCCAGCCATATCGGCACCTTGACCGCATCTCAGGCCGGCGCGTTGGGTTCGTATGCACTCGTCGGAGTGATGGTCGGCGCACTGACGTGTGGAGCGATCGGCGATCACTTCGGTCGCCGAAAGATGATGCTGGTCAACATCATCTGGTTCTCGGTCGGAATGGCACTGGCAGCGTTCGCCACCAGCATCACCACCTTCGGTCTGCTGCGGTTCTTCACCGGCATCGGTGTCGGTGGGCTTGTCGCCACCGCCGGAGCCATGATTGCCGAGTTCGCGCCGCCGGGACGCCGCAATCTGTTCAACGCCATCGTCTACAGCGGTGTCCCGGCCGGTGGCGTCATGGCTTCCGTCCTGGCGATCGTTCTCCGTGATTCCATCGGATGGCGCGGACTGTTCCTCATCGGCGCGCTGCCATTGGTGTTCCTGTTCCCACTCGCCTGGTTCAAACTGCCCGAGTCCCCCGCGTGGCTGATTGCTCGCGGACGTGTCGAGGAAGCTCGCGCCATTTCCTCGAAAACCGGAATTCCATTGCCTGTCGGTACAGATCGACCCAACGACGCCGTAGCCGAGAAGGTCGGCTTCCGAGCGTTGGCGAGCAGACAATATGTCTGGGGCACCGCGCTTCTCGGCCTCATGAGCTTCGCCGGCCTCCTCCTGACCTACGGACTGAACACCTGGCTGCCCAAGATCATGGAAAACGCGGGATACAACGCGAAGGGTTCGCTCTCGTTCCTGTTGGTTCTCAACGGCGGTGCCATCATCGGTGGACTTCTCGCCTCCAAGATCGCAGACGTAACCGGTCCGCAGCGGGTTGTCGCAACCACCTTCGGCCTGGCCGCACTCGCCCTGCTCCTGTTCATATTCGGGTTCCCGCTTCCCGTACTCCTCGCCTCCGTTGCCATCGCGGGTGTCGGAACCATCGGTACTCAGGTTCTGATCTACGGATTCGTGTCCAACTACTATTCGACGGCCGCTCGGGCCGCAGGTGTCGCGTGGTGCGCCGGATTCGGACGTCTGGGCGGGATATTCGGGCCACTGATCGGCGGAAGTTTGATCAGCGCCGGAATCAGTTCCGAATCGGCGTTCTACGTCTTCGCCGGAATCGCGGTGCTGGGCGCCATCGTCACCTTCTTCGTGCCGAAGCAAGCACCCGACCTGGGTGCCACTGCACTTCGATCCGATGGAGACCGTGCCGAAAAGGAAACCCGTGGTGAGCCCGGCGTTACGGTAGTCGGGTGACACTTCGTGACCTGTTGCTCGGCCGAGAACGCGAGCTCGCCGTTCTCGGCCGAGCCTTGGCCGCGGCAGAGACAGGAGTGCCGACTCTCGTGCTGGTCGAGGGCGATGCCGGTAGCGGTAAGTCCACTCTCGTCGACCGGTTCGCCGAAATCTCTTCCGCTCATACGCTCCGCCGCGCTCGTGGGCTGGAGTGGGAATCGAACACTGCCTTCGGAGTGATCGAACAACTACTCGAACGTCCGGTTTCCAACTCGGACCCGGTCGCCGTTGCACACGAGATCGTCGACGCAGCGGAGCAACTGACCCTGATCGTCGTCGACGATGCCCATCACAGCGATGTCAGCTCGCTTCAGGCAATCACCTCCGCCCTCCATCGAGGCCGAACGGCACCACTGCTCTTCGTCCTCGTCGCCGAGGAAACGCCGTTCCTGCGCGAGGATGTCAGGCAGATTCTCGACCTGCACTGGTCGACGCGTTTGCACATCAGCCCGATCGACGCACCCGTCATCATCGACATCGCGCGCATGCGAAGCGGAATCGATCTCAGCTCCGGCGTCGCGCTCGCCCTTCAGGACTTCACCGCGGGCAACACACTCGACATCGTCTCGCTTCTCGACGAGCTGCCACCTACCTATTGGACCCAGTGGCACCGAACTTTGCCCGTCCCTCGCCATCGTGCAGTATCGATCGCCGCCGCCCTCGCTACGTGTTCGGCGGGAGCACGAACGTTGATCGAAGCCGCAGCAGTTGTCGGGCGCAGCACGACGTTGTCGCATCTTGCTCAGCTGGCCGAAATCGACGACGTGGTCGGCGCCTTGGACAGCGCCTTTGCCAGCGGCCTCCTTTCTGTCCACGAGCAGCACGGCAGCACCGAGGTGTCACTGAGCAGCACGATGGTCACGGCCGCAGTGCGCGGGGCGTTGGGACCCGCGCACTTGCATCTGCTGCACACACGCGCAGCCGAGATCGCTTGGGGAGAAGGTGAACGGCTTTTCCACCTTGCCGCTGCCAGCACCACCCATGACGAGGACCTCGCCGCCGAACTCGTTGCGTACGCATCACTACGAGCATCCGACGGCGCGTGGTCGGAAGTCGCCGACGCCATGGTCACGGCAAGCCGTCTCACCACGGCCCGAACCGAACACGAGGACCGACTGCTCCGCGGAGTCGACGCGCTGACCGGATCGGGTGACATCCCCCGCGCCATGGTCTTCGTGCCGGAGATCGAGAGTATTTCGCGCGGGCCTCTCCGCGACGCCGTCCTCGGCTACCTCGCCATCCATAGAGGGCGACCGACCGAGGCCGCCGATCTTCTGACCAGAGCGTGGGACAGCTGCAGCGTGGATCGTGAGCCAGGCATCGCTGCGATGATCGCCCAACGAATGGTCCTGCATTCTCTGGCTCGGCTCGATGGCACGGCGCTCGTCGAGTGGGTTGACCGCGCAGTCGAATTGGTGGGCCCTTATGATCCCGCAGCAGTGGAGTCCGAAGCGATCAAGGGTCTCGGGCTCGGCGCTACCGGAAGAACCGAGAATGCGCTCGCGGCATACGCCGAACTCTCCGATCGTGTCCGCCCCGGAGCCCAAGCACAGCGCTTCCAGATGGGACGCGGATGGCTCGAGCTTGCGTTGGACCACCCGGAGTCCGCCAGACGCGACCTCGAAAGTGCGGTGTCCACAGAGTTTTCCAGTGGTTCGGCAAGAATCTCACTGTGGGCACAGGCCTGGCTCGCCCGCACTCAATTCGCTCTCGGCGCCTGGGACGAAGCGCTCTCGACCGTCGAGGGCGCCGGTGCCGAGGTGGATCGGTTCGAGATCGAGATCATCCGGCCGTTGGTCCACTGGTCGGGAGCACAGATTCACGCTCTGCGCGGCAACTGGGAACTGGCCCGTGACCATGTGCGACGTGCGTACGCCGGCATTCACGCCTACGAAATCATGTATGTTCCTGCACTTCTCGCCAGGGCCCAGGTTGCCGAGGCCGCCGCCGACTACGCCGAAGTTCTGGTGGCGCTGGCTCCGCTCACCTCGAGCAAGGCGCAACAATGGCTCGACGAGCCGGGCTTCTGGCCGTGGGTCGATCTCTACGCCAATGCATTGGTCATGGTCGGGCGAGCTGATGATGCCGACGCCTTTCTGCAACCACACGAGCAGACCGCACGACGTCGGGAGCACCGCTCAGCTGCGGCACGTCTCGGCTACGTTCGCGGCCGGATCCACGGCGCACGGGGCGAACTCGACTCGGCAAGAGAAAGTTTCGATGCTGCACTACTCGGCATCGAGACGCTGCCGCTCCCCTACGACCGAGCCCGAATCAATTTTGCCTACGGCCAAACTCTCCGCCGGGCGGGGAAACGCGCAGAGGCCGACGTCGTCCTCCGCGCCGCCCGCGAGCTGTATCACTCGTTGGGCGCCGCTACTTACGTCGAGCGCTGCGAGCGCGAACTCCGCGCGGGCGGGTTGAACCTCTCGCGGACGGAGAAGGGAATCACCGACCTGACCCCGCAAGAACGAGCCGTCGCCGACCTTGTTGCAGCGGGCAAGTCCAACAAGGAAGCTGCCGGCGAATTGTTCCTCTCCGTCAAGACCATTCAATATCACCTCACGCGCGCGTATGCGAAACTCGGACTGCGATCACGGAGCGAACTCGCGGCTTTGTTCCGCGACCGAGGGCTTTCGGATCCGCATCAGGAGAACTGAGAACATGCCGGACACTGCGACGACCGCGCCCGTTCGCGTCGTCACCGAGCCACTCCCCCAACCGCTCTACGGCCCGAAGCGGGTCTTGCGCGACTTCGGCGGAACGTCCATTGCCAACGGAATCATCGGCATCGTCTTCTCGGCCACCGGGCCGGTGGCGGTCATTCTCGCTGCGGGGTTGGCGGGTGGACTGAGTCAAGCTCAATTGGCCTCTTGGCTTTTCGGTGCCTTCTTCGTCAACGGCATTCTCACCATCACGGCTTCCTGGCTGTACCGGCAGCCGCTGGCCTTCTTCTGGACGATTCCCGGAACCGTTGTCGTCGGAGCGTCGTTGGAGCATCTGCCGTGGGAGCAAGTGCTCGGAGCGTTCTTCGCGACCGGCGCCCTGATCTTGATGTTGGGATTGACAGGGTGGGTCACACCGATCATGGCCGCATTACCCTTGCCCATCGTAATGGCAATGGTGGCAGGCGTTTTCCTTCATTTCGGAACGGATTTGATCGAAGCGCCCGCCCACGACGCGGTGATCGCCCTGCCGATGATCGCCACCTTTGTCGCTCTGAGCGTGTTCACCAAGCTGGGAAGATTCGTTCCGCCCGTTCTCGGCGCGTTGATCGTCGGCGTGGTCGTGATACTCGCGGCCGGAAGATTCAACTCCGCCGGCGACGCGCACGAGTGGCTGGCGCATCCGATGCTGACCACGCCAACCTGGTCTTGGCAGGCGATGATCGAACTGGTTGTACCGCTGGCGATCACAGTCGTCGTCGTGCAGAACGGCCAAGGAATCGCAGTCCTCCGCGCAGCGGGTCATCAACCGCCGATCGGGGCAGCAACGGTTGCCTGCGGTGTGTTCTCTCTCGTGAACGCGGCGGTGGGTTGTGTCTCGACGTGCCTTACCGGGCCGACGAACGCATTGCTCACGGCGTCGGGAGAGCGGACACGCCAATACACCGCCGGAATCTTCTGCGGCTTACTCGCCGTCGTCTTCGGACTGTTCGCCCCGACTTTCGTCGCGATGATGTTGGGAACTCCGACGGCATTCATCGTCACTCTGGGTGGTCTGGCCATGCTCAAGGCCTTACAGGGAGCCTTCGTGACCGCATTCGGCGGGAAATTCACCTTCGGCGCTTTGATCGCGTTCCTCGTGACGATCTCCGACATCGAACTACTCAATATCGGAGCCGCTTTCTGGGGACTCGTCTTCGGGGTCATCGCCTCGCGCATGCTCGAACGAGCCGACTACACCTGACATGCGAATATTCGCATACTCGACTTTGACAATCATTTACATTAAGCAGTAGATCTATACCCATGCACCTCAACACCCGCATGTCGCGGCGCCTCACCCTTGCCACATCAGTGGGCCTCTCACTCGCCCTCGTTACGGGTTGCTCGTCCGACAACAAGGACTCCGCCCAGTCCGAAACCACGACCACGACGTCGGCCGCACCAACCGAACAGGCCTCGGCAACACCACGTCTCGCCGTGTCGTACGACGGCGGCGTCCTGGTGCTGGATGCAACTTCCCTCGACGTGGTCGGCGAGACCGAGATCGACGGCTTCACCCGACTCAACCCGGCCGGCGACGGTCGCCACGTCATGATCTCTGCCGGCGAAGCATTCAAGGTGCTCGACACCGGCACGTGGTCTTCGGCTCACGGTGATCATTCTCATTACTACACAGCCGATCCCGCGATGTCCGAGGTCGAGTTCGCAGCCAACGAGCCCGGACACGTCGTACGCCATGCCGGAAAGACGGTCCTCTTCAACGACGGCTCGGGACTGGTCGAGATCTTCGACCCGGTTCAGTTGGCAAAACGTCAGCCCCGCGTCGAGACGTACACCACCCCGGAACCCCATCACGGCGTCGCGGTCGCACTTGCCGACGGCAGTCTGTTGACGACAATCGGAAATTCGGAGTCCCGCAACGGCATAGCTGTCCTCGATGCCGACCGCAAGGAAATCCTGCGCAACGAACAGTGCCCCGGTGTCCACGGCGAAGCAGTCGCTGCCGGCGAAGCCATCGTGCTGGGCTGCCAGGACGGGTTGCTCGTGTACAAGAACGGAGCGATCACCAAGGTCCAGAGTCCGGATGCATACGGCCGCATCGGAAATCAGGCAGGCTCGGAGGAGTCGGACATCGTGCTGGGTGATTACAAGACTGACAAGGACGCCGAACTCGAACGTCCGCAACGGGTCTCGCTGACCAACACGACGACGTCCGAACTCAAGCTCGTCGACCTCGGCACCAGCTACACCTTCCGCTCACTCGGCCGCGGACCGCACGGAGAGGCACTGGTACTCGGCACCGACGGCGCCATCCACGTCATCGACCCGAACACCGGCGTCGTCACCAAGAAGATCGCCGTTATCGACGCATGGACCGAGCCCACCAAGTGGCAAGAGCCCAGGCCCGCGCTCTTCGTAGAAGATCACACCGCATACGTCACCGACCCCGCGTCGAAGAAGCTGATCGCAGTCGACCTCGAGGACGGCAGCATCCTGACCGAGACCACCCTCGATCACGCCCCGAACGAATTGACCGGCGTAACCGGCTGATTCCCACCCTCGCTTCGGCCCCCCTCTCACACCGAGATGGGGGCCGGAGCCGTTCTCGCGACTCTTACAAGGCAATCT
>NZ_CAURKP010000034.1:0-38241 GCF_963525155.1 uncultured Rhodococcus sp. | reverse complement strand
AAGCACACCTTCCTTGTCCGCGACCTCCATGTTCACGTAGTAGCGCGTGAGGATGTCGCCCATCGGGGCGACCTTGAGCTTGGCGTACTTGGACTCGCGGGGGCCGCGGCCGCCGTGAACCTTGTTGCGCGCAGCCATCACCAGGTCACCCATCACCGCGGAAGCGGTGGGGGCGCCGCCTGCGCCCTGGCCGTAGAACATGAGCCGGCCGGCGTTCTCTGCTTCCACGACAACGGCGTTGAACGCGCCGTTGACCGAGGCCAGCGGATGGCTGAGCGGAACCAGCGCCGGGTACACGCGAGCGGAAATCCGCTCCTTGCCCTTGGGCGTGACGATGCGCTCGCAGATCGAGAGCAACTTGATCGTGCAGTCGAGTGCCTTCGCCGAAGCCAGGTCGGCGGAGGTGATCGTGGAGATTCCTTCGCGGTACACGTCCGCGGCAGTGACGCGGGTGTGGAACGCGATCGACGCGAGGATCGCTGCCTTCGCCGCGGCGTCGTAGCCTTCGACGTCCGCGGTCGGGTCGGCTTCCGCGTATCCGAGTCGTCCGGCTTCGGCCAAGGTCTCTTCGTAGTCGGCGCCGGTCTCGTCCATCGCCGAAAGGATGAAGTTGGTGGTGCCGTTCACGATTCCGGCGACCTTGTTGACACGGTCTCCGGCCAACGACTGTGTGAGCGGGCGGATCACGGGGATCGCACCGGCAACAGCGGCCTCGAAGTACAGGTCGACAGAGTTGGCCTCTGCAGCCTCCGCCAATTCACCGGTGTGGTCCGCGAGCAGCGCCTTGTTGGCGGTCACGACCGACTTGCCGGAGTTGAGGGAAGAGAGAATCAGCTTGCGAGGGAGCTCGATTCCACCGATCACCTCGACCACGATGTCGACGTCGTCACGACCGACCAGGGACTCGGCGTCCGTCGTCTGCAGTTCCTCGGGAATTCCGCGGTCCGAGCCGATACGGCGGACGGCAACCCCCCGCAGTTCCAACGGGGCGCCGACGCGAGCTTCGAGTTCCTCGGCCTGCTCACGAATGATCCGGACGACCTCGCTCCCGACGTTGCCGAGGCCGAGAACGGCCACACCGATAGCGCGATGCGCCGATTCGCTCGTCACTGCGATACCTCCAAGCTGAGCAGATCTTCCACTGTTTCCCTCCGCAGAATCACGCGTGAGACTCCGTCACGCACCGCCACCACGGCTGGGCGGGTGAGCAGGTTGTACCTGCTCGACATCGAATAGCAGTATGCACCGGTCGCTGCTACCGCTAGTAAATCACCGGGCCCGACGTCCTCGGGCATCCAGGTGTCCCGAATGACCACGTCACCGGACTCGCAGTGCTTACCGACGATACGTGCAACGACGGGATCAGCCTCGGAAGGTCGCGAAACCAACTTGGCTTCGTACTCCGCACCGTAGAGGGACGTGCGGATGTTGTCGCTCATCCCGCCGTCGACGCTGATGTAGCGGCGTGTCAGCGAGCTACCCACCGTGACGTCCTTGATGGTGCCGACCTCGTAGAGCGTCACCGTGCCAGGTCCGGCGATGGCGCGGCCGGGTTCGACGGCAAGCGTCGGCTCCGGCAATCCGGCCAGTGCTGACTCGTTGCGCACGATGTGGCCGAGCTTTGCTGCCAGTTCGTCGACGGGCGGCGGGTCGTCGGAGGGGATATACGAGATCCCCATGCCGCCGCCGAGGTCGATGATCGAAATCTGCTTGGTCTTCTCGACGCCGAACTCGGTGACGACGTCGCGGAGCAAACCGATCACGCGGTGCGCTGCCACCTCGAAACCGTCGACGTCGAAGATCTGCGAACCGATGTGGCTGTGCAGGCCGACCAGGCGCAAGTTGTCGGCAGCGAAGACGCGACGGACCGCGTCGATCGCCGCTCCCCCGGCCAGCGAGAAACCGAACTTCTGGTCCTCGTGTGCGGTGGAGATGAATTCGTGAGTATGCGCTTCGACGCCGACGGTCAGTCGGATCAACACGTCCTGAACGACACCGGCCTCACCGGCGACACGATCGAGTCGGTCGATCTCGATCGACGAGTCTAGCACGACGTGTCCGACGCCCGCGGCGACGCCAGCGGCCAGTTCGGCGACTGACTTGTTGTTGCCGTGCATGGCAATTCGCTCGGCCGGGAAGTCCGCGTGCAACGCGATCGCCAGTTCGCCGCCGGAGCAGACGTCGAGCGAGAGGCCTTCGTCGGCGACCCAGCGTGCGATCTCGCCACAGAGAAATGCCTTGGATGCGTAGTGCACCTTGGCATCCGGGCCGAAGGCGCGGGCCATGTCACGGCAGCGCGAGCGGAAGTCGTCCTCGTCGATGACGAACAGCGGAGTGCCGTACTTCTCGGCAAGTTCACCGACCTTGACACCCGCGAGGGTCACTTCACCGTCGTCGCCGCGAGAAGCGTTGCGCGGCCACACCTGCGGTGAGAGTTCGCCAAAGGCTTCGGGGCTGGTCGGACGGTCGGGCAAGCCGGGGGCCTGCAACTGCTCGGCATGCTTGGGGCCGGCGGGGTGCGCGTTCACATTTGCTCCGGTGCGGTGACGCCGAGCAGTTCGAGACCGTTGGCCAGGACCTGTCGGGTGGCGGCGCAGAGAGCCAGACGCGCGCGGTGCACGTCGGTGGCGTCCTCGTCGCCTTGCGGAAGGATGCGGCACGCGCCGTAGAAGCGGTGGTACGCACCCGCGAGTTCTTCGAGGTAGCGGGCAATACGGTGCGGCTCACGCAGATTCGCAGCGCTCGACACGACGCGTGGGTACTCGCCGATCGTGCGGATGAGGTCACCCTCCTGCTCGACGGTGAGCAGGGCGAGGTTGCTCGCGTCGGCGGACAGACCGAGGTCTGCGGCGTTCCGAGCGATCGCCGAGAGGCGTGCGTGCGCGTACTGCACGTAGTAGACGGGGTTCTCGCTGCTGGTCTTGGTCCACAGGTCGAGGTCGATGTCGATGCTCGAGTCGACCGACGAGCGGATCATGACGTAACGCGAGGCGTCGACGCCGATTGCCTCGACCAGGTCGTCGAGGGTGATGACGGTGCCTGCACGCTTGCTCATCTTGACGGCAGTGCCGTCCTTGACGAGGTTGACCATCTGGCCGATCAGCACGTCGACGGTGTCCGGATCGTCGCCGAATGCGGCAGCGGCAGCCTTGAGACGGCCGATGTAACCGTGATGGTCGGCGCCGAGCATGTAGATACAGAGGTCGAACCCACGGGCGCGCTTGTTCTGGAAGTAGGCGATGTCACCGGCGATGTAGGCGGCGTTGCCATCGCTCTTGATGACGACGCGGTCCTTGTCGTCGCCGTAGTCGGTGCTCTTGAGCCACCACGCACCGTCTTCGTGGAAGAGGTTGCCCGAACCCTTGAGGGATTCGACGGCCTTCTCGACCGCACCGGATTCGAAGAGCGAGTTCTCGTGGAAGTAGACGTCGAAGTCGACGCCGAAGTCGTGCAGGGTCTGCTTGATGTGCGTGAACATCAATTCGACGCCGATGGCGCGGAAGGTTTCCTGCTGCTCGTCGGCAGGCAGATCCATGACGTCGGGACGCTGCTTCAGAACCGAGGCGGCGATGTCGGCGATGTATGCACCGGCGTAACCGTCTTCGGGAGCAGGTTCACCCTTCGCTGCAGCGATCAGCGAACGCGAGAAGCGGTCGATCTGGGCACCGTGATCGTTGAAGTAGTACTCACGTGTTACCAAACCACCCTGCGCGGACAGAATGCGTCCGAGCGCGTCTCCGACTGCGGCCCAACGGGTTCCACCGAGGTGAATCGGTCCGGTGGGGTTGGCGGAGACGAATTCGAGGTTGATCTTCTTGCCGGCGAGGGAGTCACCCGAGCCGTACGACGCACCGGCTTCGAGAACCGACACGACGATCGCGCCCTGGGCGTCCTTGTCCAACCGAATGTTGAGGAAGCCGGGCCCGGCGATCTCGGCGGATTCGATTCCGTCGGCAGCAGTGAGGGCTTCGGCGATCCAGCCCGCCAGCTCGCGGGGATTGGTGCCGACCTTCTTGGCTACCTGCATGGCAATGTTGGTGGCGTAATCGCCGTGCTCGGGGTTGCGTGGTCGCTCGACGGTGAGGGTTTCGGGTAGCACGGATACGTCGAGGCCACGATCGGCAAGGACGCTCGCTGCGGTTCCGCGGAGCAGTTCGGCAAGGTCAGCTGGAGTCACAGGTATTCATCCTATTGCCTGCACACCGGAAGTGGAGACTCGCCTCACGCCTCGCTCTCCGTGAACGTGCGCGGGGCCGCTGTGGCGTGTCGCACGCCACTCTCAAAGTTTGCCCTCAGACTCGGAAAGTACAGTGGTAATGCCCGAGCTACCACCGCGTACCTTCATGCGCGGGCGCGCCACACCTCAAGCCCACACACCGAAAGAGCCCAATCGATGCCAAGCGGTTCCGATAGTCGCGGTCCCAACAAGAACTCCGGGGCCAAATCAGCCAAGGCCATCAAGGCCGCCAACAAGAACAGTCGGCCGGCCAAGAAGGGCAAGGGCGGCGTCCCCGCTCCCCGCCAGATCCCCTGGCTGTCGATCGGCGCCGGTGTGGCTGTGCTCGCACTCATCGCCGTGCTCGGTATCAATCTGTGGCCCAAGGTCGAGGAGCGGCAGGCCCTCGAGCCGTACAAGTACAGCTCCGAGAACAAGGATCCGTCCGACAAGATCGACGGCGTCCTCAAGATCGAGTACCCGGCCGGCCAGCACGTCGATTCCACTCAGCGCGTGGCGTACGACCAGACCCCGCCGTTCGGTGGCCCGCACGACGCCACCTGGGCTAACTGCACCGGAACCGTGTACGCCGACCCGATTCGCACCGAGAACGCCGTCCACTCGCTCGAGCACGGCGCCATCTGGATCACGTACAACCCCGATCTCGTCGACCAGGACCAGATCGACAGTCTCGCCGGACGCGTGAACGGCAAGTCCTACATGCTGATGTCGCCGTACCCCGGTCAGAGCAGCCCCATTTCTCTGCAGTCGTGGGGCCATCGCCTCGAGATCGACAAGGCCGACGACGATCGCATCGATCAGTTCATCACTGCGCTGAACCAGAACCCGAACGTCTACCCCGAGGTCGGCGCGAGCTGCACCAACCCGCTGTTCACTCCGTCGACGTCGCCGTTCGATCCGACACCTCCGGGCGCCGACGCCATCCAGATGGACGGCACGGGCGCTACCCCGGCCACCGACGAACAGATTCCCGCCGGTGGATAGTTCGACGAACACCGATCAGTCTTCGAAGCCGAGTCAGCGCACCGCACTGCTGATCATCGGTCTGATCGGCGCGATCGCCGTCGGTTTTGCGCTCGGCGCACTGACCAATCTCCTCGGACCCGACGCGAAGTCGTCACTGACCGTTCCGGCATCGGATTCGGTGGACGTCGGATTCGCGCAGGACATGAGCGTGCATCACAGCCAGGCCGTGGACATGGCGTCGATCGCTCTGACGAAGTCCACCGACAACGACGTACGCACGCTGGCGTTCGACATCTTGACCACGCAGCAGAACCAGCTCGGTCAGATGCAGGCGTGGCTGACCATGTGGGATCAGCCGCTGTCCAAGGTGGGCCCGTACATGGAGTGGATGTCGTCGGATTCGGGCTCCGGCCATGGATCGCACGGGACTTCGGCCACGATGGACATGAGTCATTCCGGGCCGGTCGACACCATGCCCGGCATGGCGTCCCCCGAGGACCTTGCGGCTCTCCGCGCAGCGGAAGGTCTGCAACTCGACACCTTGTTCCTGCAGCTGATGCTTCGTCACCACGAGGGTGGGCTTCCGATGATGGAGTACGCAGCAGCCGACGCCACCGAGGGGCCGGTGCGCAGCCTGGCGCAGACGATGGTCAACACGCAGCAGAGCGAGTCCAAGCTGATGACCGACATGTTGGCAGCTCGCGGCGCAGTGCCACTGCCCATGAACTGAGCAGAACTGAACTGAGCCGAAATTGTTCAGACCCAACTGGGCCTGGTCCTGAATTTCAGGACCAGGTCCAGTTTTCTACTTCCGGCATGTCTTCGAGGTGCTCGACGATGTAACGCGAGTGCTTTTCGAGCTGTGTGCGGCAGAACTCCGCCAACTCGGACGCCCCGGCCGGCCGACGCTTGGAGCGTCGTAGCGCCTCGATCACCAGGTGGTAGCGGCTCATCTTGTTGAGGACAACCATGTCGAACGGTGTTGTGGTTGTTCCCTGTTCACTGAATCCGCGAACGTGGAAGCGCTCGGGACTCGGACGCCCGTGAATCAGTTCGTGCACGGCACGCGAGTATCCGTGGAATGCGAACACGACGTCGGTCTGCGCGGAGAACAGATCGAGGAAGACCCGCTCCCCGAATCCGTGGGGATGCTCGGTTGGCGTCAGCAAGGCCATCAGATCGACGACGTTGACGACGCGGGTGATCAGTTCGGGTGTGTGATCGCGCAGCAACTGTGCAGCAGCCAGGATCTCCTGCGTCGGCACATCTCCCGCGGCGGCCAGGACCACGTCCGGTTCCTGTCCGCGTGCTTCGGTTCCGGCCCATTCCCAGACCGAAGCGCCCGCCGCGCAGTGCTCGTGCGCTTGCTCGAGCGTGAGGTACTGCAGGTGCGGTTGCTTGTCCACGACTATCAGGTTGACGTGGTCGGTACTACGCAGGCAGTGGTCCGAGATCGAGAGCAAGGTGTTGGAATCCGGCGGCAGCCACACGCGGATCACACTGGGTGCCAAGGGAATAACGGCGTCGATCATGCCGGGGCCCTGATGACTGAATCCGTTGTGATCGTTGCGCCAGCACGTACTGGTCAGCAGCACGTTGAGCGAAGGAACAGACGCCCGCCACGGCAGGTCGACGGCATGTTGGAGCCACTTGGCGTGCTGGATGAGCATCGACACGCTCACCATCGCAAATGCTTCGTAGCTCGCGAACATCCCGTGTCGGCCCGACAGCAGATAGCCCTCGAGCCATCCCTCGCAGAGGTGCTCGCTGAGGACCTCCATGACACGACCGTCCGCGGACAGCCCGTCGTCGTAGTCGGTGATCGGCAGTTGCCAGCAGCGATCGGTTGTCTCGAATACGGCGCCGAGGCGATTGCTCGACGTCTCGTCCGGGCAGAAGAGTCGGAAGATCCCGCCGCTGTCCTCGGTTTCCGTGGCGGCGTAGATGTCGCGCAGAAGCTCGCCGAGAACTCGCGTCGTCTCGTGGAAGGTCGAACCCGGGGATTGGATGGGAAGCGCGTACTTTTCGAGCGGCGGCATCGGGAGATCGACGCGAAGTCGTCCACCGTTCGCGTAGGGAGTGCTCCCCATGCGCTTGTCCCCCGTCGGCGACAGCGCCGCCAGTTCCGCGACGAGTGATCCGTTGGCGTCGAACAACTCGTCCGGACGGTACGACCGCATCCACTCTTCGAGTTGCCGCAGATGTGATTCGTTGCTTCGCACGCCGGACAACGGCACCTGGTGCGCACGATGTGTGCCCTCGACCAAGATTCCGTCGACGGTGTGTGGACCGGTCCATCCTTTCGGCGTCCGCAACACGATTGCCGGCCACGAACCCGTCCACTCCTCTCCGCGGCGTGCGGCACCCTGCATCTCGCGGATCTTCTCGTGCGCCTGCGAGATCGCTTGATACAGCTGGGGAAACACCGCGTCGGGGTCGTCACCGGAGACGACGATCGGCGCCCACCCCTGTCCACCGAGGTAAGCCTGGATGTCTTCGTCGCTGCTGCGTCCGTAGACCGTCGGCCCGGCGATCTTGGCACCGTTCACGTGCAGGATCGGCAGCACCGCGCCGTCGCGTCGTGGATTCAGGAACGCCGGGAGCTTCCACGAGCCGGACAACGGCCCGGTCTCCGCTTCGCCGTCGCCGATCACACAGGCCACCACGAGGTTCGGATGATCGAAGGCAGCGCCGGCCGCATGGGCAAGGGCGTAGCCGAGCTCGCCGCCTTCGTGGATGCTTCCGGGTGTCTGCACACTCACATGGCTGGGCACTCCGCCGGGAGCGGAGAATCGCCGACACATCCGGTGGATGCCCTCGGCGTCGTCCGAGACTTCCGGATAGATCTCCGAGTACGTTCCCTCGAGATATGTCGACGCGACCAGCGCCGGACCGCCGTGCCCGGGACCCGTCACGTAAAGCCAGTCTGCGCCGGTGGCGACGATGTGCCGATTGAGGAGCGTGTAGATCATCGACAAGCCCGGGCTGGTCCCCCAGTGCCCGAGCAGTCGGGGCTTGATGTGCTCGGCACGCAACGGTTCACGCAGAAGCGTGTTGTCCTTCAGATAGATCTGCGCGACGGTCAGGTAGTTGGCCGCTGCCCACCACTTCAGGTCGAGCGCGAGCTGGTCTTCGGAATAGTGGTGATCGGTCATCAACGACTCCCGTACCTCACGAGGGTGCCCGAGCAGTCCGCCCGAGCCTGTGCTCAGAGCCGAGCCTAGGCGTAAAAAGCATCCGAGTCAGTCGGTACAGATGATTCGACGACCATGGTCCCCGGCCGCATCCTCGACAGCCTCCATGCCGAGACGGGTGCCGGTTTGGTCTTGTCCCCCCGTGATGCGCTACGCTAACGCAGCCCAATCGGCACACCGAGTATTCGGTGCGCCCCCGTAGCTCAGGGGATAGAGCGTTCGCCTCCGGAGCGAAAGGTCGCAGGTTCGAATCCTGCCGGGGGCACCACGAAGACGCAGGTCAGCGATTGATCGTTCGACTTCTTCGCGGTGCCACACCAAAATATTCAGGGCCATCTATCCGACTACTGTCGATCTCATGCCTCGCATCGATCCCGCTCCCACGTACACGATGCGTCAGCTGGCCGCGTTTGTCGCGGTAGCCGAGACCGGAACGATCAGTGCCGCGGCCGAGCGCCTGCACCTCTCTCCTTCCGCCCTGTCCGCGGCGCTCACCGAACTCGAACGCGCGCTCAAAGTTCAACTGTGCGTTCGCCGGCGCTCATTCGGCATTCAACTCACCCGCACCGGTGAAGCGGTTCTGGTGCGCGCCCGGGCGCTACTTCAGCAAGCCGGGGAACTCGAATCCGATGCGCTCGGAACCGGCGGAAGCGTGTCGGGGCCCATCGCGATCGGCTGTTATCCCGCTCTGGGGCCGACGGTGTTGCCGTCGATGATCGCCGGGTTCACCCGTGAGAATCCTGACGCGCAGGTGGAGTTCCGCGAGGACACTCAGAATCGGCTCCAGACACATCTCGAGAACGGCGAGTTGGACCTCGCGATCGCTTACGACCTGGACCTGTCTCCACAATTGCGCACAGTTCCGTTGGCCATCCGCGAACCCTTGATCGTCCTGGGTGCAGAACACCCACTCGCGCGGTCCGAGCGACCGATCCATCTTCCGGACCTCGCGGAACACCCGATGGTTCTCCTCGACGCGCCGCCGAGCACCAAACACGCGCTCGACGTCTGTCGCGCAGGCGGATTCGCCCCGAAGGTTGCCTACAGAACTGCGAACTTCGAGACGGCGCGAGCATTTGTCGGCCGTGGCCTCGGCTGGACGCTGCTACTCCAGCGGCCCAAGATCGACGTCACTTACGAGGGGCTCGAGGTGGTCGTCAAGACCATCGCTTCCCCCGCAGTGCCGTCGGTGCACGTAGTTCTCGCTTGGCACCAGAACACTCGCCTCAGCCGCGTCGCACGCGCTTTCATAGAATTCGTTTCACCCTCAGAACCTGCCCAATAGTCCCGCTACCAGGCAGCGGAGCTGGTTCCACGTATTTTCCGTGCAAGAACCTCCAATTCTTTCGCTTTTCAATTGTTGTGGCGCACGTCATTGTTTCTTCAAGCCACATTCATCTCGAAAGGCACTTCATGACCTCCATCGCCTCACCGACCGCAACGCGCGCCGCCGCGACGGTCAAGGCGCGTAAGGCCGCCCTCGGCAGCTTTGTCGGCACCGCCATCGAGTGGTACGACTTCTTCATCTACGGCACCGCCGCCGCACTCGTGCTCGGCAAGCAGTTCTTCCCCGGCACGTCCGATCTGGCCGGCACCCTCGCCGCCTTCGCCACCCTCGCCGTCGGATTCGTCGCGCGTCCCATCGGCGGAATCGTGATGGGCCACTTCGGCGACCGCATCGGACGCAAATCCATGTTGGTCACCTCGTTGATGCTGATGGGCTGCGCCACCGTTGCCATCGGGCTGCTACCCAACTACGCCGCTATCGGCGTCTTTGCCCCCATACTCCTGGTGACCTTGCGATTCGTTCAGGGACTCGGTGTCGGCGGCGAGTGGGGCGGCGCAGTTCTGGTCGCCACCGAAAACGCACCGGAGGGCAGGAAGGGGCTGTACGGCAGCGCACCACAAATCGGTGTTCCCGCAGGCGTACTGGTGGCCAATCTCGTCTATCTCCCCCTCGCCGCCTTCATGGACGACGATGCATTCAACTCCTGGGGATGGCGAATCCCGTTCCTGCTCAGCGCAGTTCTGGTGGGCGTCGCGATGTGGATCCGTCTCGGCCTCGAGGAAAGTGACGAGTTCACCGCGTCGAAGTCCGAGGCACCGGCGGAGTCCATGCCGATTCTCGAGGTTCTCACCAGACACTGGAAGACTGTGCTCCTCGCCGGTGGAACCTTCATCGCCACCAACGGAATCGCGTACGCGTACATGGTTTACGTCCTCAAGTACGGCGAGACCGAACTCGGCTTCAGCAAGACCACGATGCTCTTCCTTCTCATCGCATCCTGCCCGTTCTGGATGGCGGGAATGGCTTTCAGCGCTCACAAGTCGGACACTCTCGGACGCCGGACCGTCTACATCCGCAGTTCGATCACCCTGGTAGTGGCGGCAGCGGTGTTCTTTCCGCTGATCGACACAGCGATCGTTCCGGTGATGCTCGTATCGATGATCGCCCTCGGCTTCACGCTCGGCTGCTGCGCCGGCCCACAAGCGGCACTGTTCGCCGAATTGTTCCCCGCACACATCCGCTACAGCGGAGCGTCACTCGGATACCAGATCGGCGCAATCCTCGGCGGCGGTCTGGCCCCGATGATCGCCACCGCGCTCTACGCCGCCTTCGACACCTCGTTCGCCATCACCGTCTACTTCGTGATCATTGCCGTGATCAGCCTGGTTTCCATCCTGCTACTCCCGGAACCTCAACTGATCCCGAAAAACACTGCCGCACAGAAAGCCTCGTGACCATGTCGACCTACTTTCATCCGAAGAAGTACGCACCCGAGGACTTCGCTTCCCTGGCGCCTTCGGCCGACGCACTTCCCGTCGTGATCGTCGGAGCCGGCCCCGTCGGCATGGGCGTAGCCATGGGCTTGGCGCAGCGCGGCATTGCCGTCACGATTCTCGAAGCGGCCGATCAGGTCTCGTTCGGCAGTCGCGCAATCTGCGTGTCACGCCACAGCCTCGAAGTTGCCGAACGCCTCGGCTTCGGTGCCGAGCTCGAAGACATCGTTCTGCCGTGGGTGGGTGGTCGGAGTTACTACCGCGATCAGGAAGTACTGCAGTTCCGCATGGCATCCGCCGAGCACGACGCGCGTGGACCCATGGTCAACGTCTCGCAATCCGAGTTCGAGCAGATCATGACCGACAAGCTGCTCGCTCACCCACTGGTGAACTTCCACTGGTCGTCGTCGATCGCCGGCATCTCCGTCGGTGACGACGAGGTGACTCTGACCGTCGACACCGCGTTCGGAACCCGCGAACTGCGCGCGGCGTGGGTCGTTGCCGCCGACGGTGGACGCAGCAAGATGCGCGAACTCAGCGGAATCCGCTTGCAGGGCAACAGCTACGAGGGCAACTATGTCATTGCCGACATTCATTGGGAATCGGAACTCCCGGCCGAGCGTCTGGTGTGGTTCGACGCACCCAGCAACCCGGGGTCCACGATCATCATGCATCGCCAACCACGGGACATCTGGCGCATCGACTACCAGCTCGACACCTCAGACGATCCGGAAGCGGAGACGCAAGAAGATCGCATCCGTGACCGCATCACGCGTCATCTCGAATGGCTCCAGAGCGACATCCCCTGGACCCTGGAATGGTTCGGCTTCTACCGCGCCCACGCACTCGCTCTGGAAGATTTCACTCACGGCCGTGTGCTTTTTGCCGGCGACGCCGCGCATCTCGTTCCGATCTTCGGTGTTCGCGGCCTGAACTCGGGCATGGAAGACGCCGAGACCTTGGTGTGGCAACTAGCCGCCGTCATCAACGGAGCTGCCGATTCCACCATCCTCGACGCGTATTCGAAGGAACGTCGCAGCGCGTGGCAGCAGAACGTCGACAACGCAGGCAAGTCGACGCTCATCATGTCGCCGGGAAGTCACGGCTACCGAACCACCCGCGATGCCGTACTCGAACTCGCCACCAAGCGAAGCGAATTCGCGCACCTCATCAACCCGCGCCAGTCGAGTGCGACGCACGCCCGTCTCTCGCCGCTGACGTGGCCCACAGCTGCGGGCGCCGAGGGCGTACTACCCGGGGATCCGCTGGAGGACAGAGTCGTCCAGGTCTCGGCGGACGGTTCGAAAACCTCCTTGAACAGTCTGCGCGGTACTGGATTCGGCCTGCTGGCTTTCGGACTGTCAGCTGAGCTGGTATCCGAGCTCGACACGCAAGCCGAGATTCTCGCTCAGGCCCTTGCACCGGAAACCGTACGGGTGACCACCGCGGGAACTAACGACTCCACGATTCGCGATGCCGAAGGCAATCTCGCATCTGCCCTCGGTGCTCGTGTCGGCGAGATCTTCGTGATTCGGCCCGACGGATTGGTGCTGTGCCGCATCAGCGATCCCACGCAATTGAACGACGTGGCCAAGCACCTCACCGCCGGCACTGCGCCGACGCACTTCGATACGGCACAGTCGGCGACAACTGCAGTGATCGACGACGAGGGCCACCGCGAACACGTCTGGTTGGCACTGTCGAATGCACTGGATCAGGCTGATCCGTCCGACCGCGAAGCCATGTTGGTGCGCCTTGCCTTGATTCTCGGTTCGCAAGCTACGTCGACGAGCTTCGACGTAGCACTGAAAGACGCTGCCCTGAAAGACGCTGCCCTGAAATCTGCCACCCGATAGTTCAGACACAGCAACTCGGCCGCGCAGGATTGTCTCCTACGCGGCCGAGCGCATTCGCGGATGAAGCAAGTATTCAGTTGACCTCGGCCAATTCCTTTTCTTCCTCAGCGCGCCTTTCACGCGCGGAGCTTCCCCGCAGCGACCTCCCACGTAGCAGCGGCGAGACGGTGATCGCCAAGCCCACCAACGCGACTCCGGTGACCAGGATCAGTCCGGGATGGAACTGTTCGAATCCGGCGGTACCGGCACCGGATGCGGTGTGCGATCCGGCGGTCACGAGGGCGGTAGTGAGAGCGAGTACGAGCGCCGCACCGACCTGAGCGGAGGTGTTCACCAGCCCGGACGCCAAACCCTGCTCCGAGTCGTCGACACCCGAGGTGGCCTGGGCCATGATCGAGGTGTAGCCCAACGCGAATCCGAGTCCGAGCAGGATGACGCTCGGCAGAATCGCCACGACGTACGACGGTGAGTCGCTGCCCGCGAAGAGGAACCAGAGGTACCCGACGCTGAGCGACGTCAGTGCCGCGATGATGAGCTTGGCACTGCCGTACAGGTCGACCAGCCGTCCGACGAACGGTGATCCGAAGGCGACGATGATGCCCGCGGGGAGCAGTGCCATCGCCATCTTCAGGGGCGACCAGCTGAGGGCCGACTGCAGGAAGATCGTCATCATGAACTGGAAGCTCAGGTAGGAACCGAAGAGTGCGATGATGGCCAGATTTGCACGAACGATGGTGCCGACGCGTAGAAGCCCAAGTCGCACAAGCGGATGTGCCACCTTCTTCTCCACGAAGAAGAACGTAGCCAGAAGCACGGCTGCGACGGCGAACGAACCCAGCGTCATCGGGTGTGCCCATCCACGGGTCGGAGCCGAAACCATCGTGTACACCGTGAGAAGCATTCCCGTCACCAGGGTGACGGCGCCGACGAGGTCGTGCCCCCCGGTATCTGCGGGACGGTCCCGCGGAATGAGGAAGTACCCACCGATCAGCGCGATGACGGCAAACGGAACCGGCATCAGGAACGTGAATCGCCAACCGGCACTGGTCAGCAGCCCACCGAGGATCAGACCGGACGAGTAACCACTGGCGCCGAACACGGAGAACACCGACAGGGCACGGTTACGGGCCGGACCTTCCTTGAACGTCGTGGTGAGAATGGACATTGCGGTCGGAGCGGTGAAGGCCGCTGCCAGTCCCTTCACGAATCGTGATGCGATCAGCAGTGTTCCGTTGTCGACAAGGCCACCGACCAGCGAGGCGATTGCGAAGACGGTCAGCGCGATCAGGAAGACCTTCCTGCGCCCGAGAAGGTCGGCGGTACGTCCACCGAGTAGCAACAGGCCGCCGAATCCGAGGACGTAGCCGTTGATGATCCACTGCAGCGAGGTAGTGGACAGGCCCAGTTCATTGCCGATGGACGGAAGAGCGACGCCCACCATCGACACATCGAGACCGTCGAGGAACAACACGAGGCAGAGCACCGCGAGGATGCCCCACAGCTTGAGGGACCAGCCCTCCCCTGTGGCCGGATCCGAGGATTCCGTAGAAACCGGGGCTTCCGGCGAATCGAATGGTTTGAGTGTCGAGTCTGTGCAAGTCACGTCAGCGAGAATAGATGCACATGCACATAATGCACAAGCATTTAATGCAATTGCACGTAATCGAGTCTTCAACTAGAATGCGGTCGTGACGTCGGAATCCGAATTGCGCAACACCTGGCGCTCGCTGTCGACCAGCTACAACGACATCGCGTGCGAACTCGATCGCCAGATGCAGTCGGCACATGGGCTGAGCATGAGCGACTTCGAGGCTCTCGACCGACTCATGGACGCCACGTGCGAACGTCCACGCATGCAGGAGCTTGCCTCGGAGATGTACCTGAGTCCCAGCGCGCTCTCCCGTAGCGTGGCCCGTCTCGAGAAGGCCGGACTGGTTCAGCGAGCACTGTGCGAGGCCGACCGGCGCGGAGTCTTCGTCGACGTCACCGACAAAGGACGTCAGGTACACGCGGACGCCAGCAAAATCCAACTGGCCGTACTGGATTCACGCCTGCGCGAGCAGTAGCCACACGTCAGCGGAGCACGACACAGCGCCCGGCCACCGGGCGAGGGTCGTTCCGGACTAGACTGAGCACATACCGACGCGCCTTTCTGTTGCCGTCGGCGATCGACAGCAGCGCAGCCAGCACGCTTTCACGCGGTCCTGGCCGAGGCAATCTGCCAGCGTTCCTGCGGCTTCTGCTAGTCCCTCAGGCTCCTGCCTGACATCTCTACCTGCTCCTATCGAGAGATACACAATTGAACAACGCACGCACCCTTGGAGTCATCGGACAGTCGAGCAAACCGGCAGAACGCCGGTTGCCGATCCATCCTGCGCATTTCGATCGCATCGATGCCGAACTACGTTCTCGGATCTACCTCGAAGAAGGCTACGGCCACCCCTTCGGCTACTCCGACGACTACCTCTCGCGCCTCGTTGCCGGAATCCGCACGCGCAAGCAGATTTTGGCGGAAACCGATGTGGTTCTGCTACCGAAGCCGTTGGTGCGTGACCTCGCCGAACTACGGTCAGGTCAGGTTCTCTGGGGCTGGCCGCACTGTGTCCAGGACACCGAACTGACACAGATCGCGATCGACAAGAAACTGACTCTCATCGCCTTCGAGGCCATGAACTTCTGGCACAGCGACGGATCGTTCAATCTGCATGTGTTCCACAAGAACAACGAGCTCGCCGGTTATTGCTCGGTACTGCACGCCCTGCAGTTGATCGGTTCCACCGGTGATTACGGCCGGCGTCTCACCGCTGCCGTGATCGGTTTCGGAGCCACTGCACGCGGCGCGGTCACAGCACTCAAGGCGCACGGTATCCACGAAGTGGACGTCCTCACCCAGCGTGGAGTCACCGCGGTCAGCTCCCCCATCCACTCGGCGCGCATGGTCTCGTTCGACAACAACAACGGTGACGTCCGTGGCAGCCACGTCATGCTCGACAACCACAGCGTGCCGGTGCCCGGCTTCTTGGCCGAGCACGACATCGTCGTCAACTGCGTACTGCAGAACACGGACGCCCCACTGACGTTCTTGACCGAGGAAGATCTCATGGACTTCCAACCGGGAAGCCTCATCGTCGACGTCTCGTGCGACGAAGGCATGGGGTTCAGCTGGGCTCGTCCCACCTCGTTCGCGGATCCGACCTTCATCGTCGGCGACAACATCACTTACTACGGCGTCGATCACAGCCCGTCGTACCTGTGGAACTCCGCGTCGTGGGAGATCAGCGAATCACTTCTTCCCTACCTGCCCACTGTGATGGCAGGAGAGACGGCCTGGAAGGCAGACGAGACCGTCGATCGGGCCATCGAAATCCGGGACGGCGTCATCGTGAATCCCGCCATCACACGTTTCCAGCACCGCTCGTCGGACTACCCGCACGCTGTCATCGCGGAGTAGGCGCCCCGATCAGGCCTGGCCGGCTGCCGCATTGATCGGCGCCATGTCGAAATAGTCGCGCCAGGCTTTGATCTTTCCGTCCTCGACTTCGAACACCCCCATGACCGGGAGCGCTACCTCGGCGCCGTTGATGGTGAAGACGTCGACGCGCTCGTTCATGACGGTGTTGCCGTCCGCGACCTGACGCTTGATCTGAAAGTCGATGTTGCCGAAGGCACCGACAAACTGCTCGATGAACGCCCGGACGGCCTCGCGACCGACCACGGGCTCCATCGGGATGTTGTGATAAACGACGTCATCGGTGAAGTAGTCGACGATCTTTGCAACATCGGCGTCTGCCCACAGCGCACAGAAATCGGTGATCAGTTTGTCCGATGTCATTGTGTTCCAGCCTCTTTCGAATCGTCTTCGTGGGGTTCGATGATTGCCAGGATGCTTTCGATCTCGCCTGCCGGTATCCCGAAGTACTCGGTCACGAAAACCGTGACGGCCGGTGCCTGGCCAGGTGTTCCGAGGTCGAGCAGATACCGGGCTACGACGCTCTCGCCCCACTCACGCAGCGCGAGTTCACGTATCGCCACGATTCCGCGATATTGCTGGCCTTGTTCGAGCTCGTTGCTGATGAAGGCGCCGCTGTCACCGGTTCGCTGACCGTTCTCGACCCGCCAGGCGTCGGCGGCGAAGCGGACCTTCGTTGCGTCATGAGTGAGCAATGCGTTCACGTATTCACGCGCCATGGCGACGCGTCCGCTGACCGCAGACTCCGTGGAGTGCTTGGCAATTGCGCCCAGGATCGACTCCGACAACTCAGGTCGGCAGATCACGAGATCCGGCAGGTACGGATGAGATTCGTTGTAGAGCAGCGGCGAACCGTCGATGCGGCTGCAATGCAGTCCCGCCGCCTGTGCGACGCCGACGGGTGCAGCCGAATCCCATTCCCACTGCCCACCGGCGTGCAGGTACGCGTCGACCTCGCCGCGCACCACCGCCATCGCCTTGGCGCCGGCCGATCCCATGTGCACCACGTCGGCGCCGAGTTCGGCTGCCACCGCTTCGGTGAATGCGGGTGGTCGCGATCCGCTGACTACTACGCGGAGCGGCGAGTTGGCGGCAACCGAAGCTGCCTCGTCGCCACTGGAGTACACCGCTCCGAGCGCCGGCTGAGCAACCGCAGCTGCGGTAATTCCGCGACCGCGCTCCCAAAGCGCCACGTGCACTGCCCAATCCGCATGATTCGGCAAGCCGTATTCCTTGGAGCCGTCCAGCGGATCGATGATCCAGACCCGAGCTGCATCCAGACGACTGCGATCGTCGGCAGATTCCTCAGAGAGCACGGCATCGCCCGGCCGCTCGGCAGCCAACCGGTCAAGGATGTAGGAATCGGCGGCCTTGTCGCCCCGGCGGCCCAGTTCACGACCGTCGTCGACACCCAGACCCTCGGCTCGGATCCCCAGGAGGATCGCACCGGCGGCCTGCGCCAATTCCGCCGCGAGTGCCTCGTCGGCGATTCTGCTGTGTGTGGATTCGCTCACCGGTCCAACACTTCCATAATTCGCAGCGCAAGTTCGGTAGGCGTTCCGTCTTCGGGTCTGATAACCAGCTCGGGACTTGTCGGAGCTTCGTAGGGATCGTCGACTCCGGTGAATCCCGTGATTTCCCCGGCCCTGGCCTTGGCGTACATGCCCTTGGGGTCTCGGGCTTCACATTGCTCGATCGGGGTGTCGACGTAGACCTCGACGAACTTCAGCCCGGCGGCCTCGTGCGCCGCCCGCACTCGATCACGATCTTCGCGGTACGGGCTGATCAGGCAGGCCACTGCCACTGCACCTGAATCAGCGAACAACTGCGCCACCGAGCCGACTCGGCGGACGTTCTCGGCGCGGTCATCGGCACTGAATCCCAGATCCGCGTTCAATCCGTGCCGGAGGTTGTCGCCGTCGAGGCGGTACGCCGGGATACCCGCGGCCACCAACCGCCGCTCGAGTTCCACCGCGATCGTCGACTTACCCGAGGCCGAGAGACCGGTGAGCCAGACGGTGGCGCCGGCAGTCGCACGTTCCTCGCGAGAAACCTCCGAACTGTGCCAGACGACGCGCGATTCCTTGAGTGTCGGACCATTGATCATTCCGGCGGCGACGGTATTGCCCGTGGTCTCGTCCACGAGAATGAAGCTGCCCGTCACGCGGTTGCGGCGGTAGGGATCGAACATCAACGGCTGCTGCGTCTTGATCGAGATGCGGCCGATCTCGTTGAGGGACAGAGATTCTGCCTTCTCGTCGCGGTGCAGAGAATTGACGTCCAGCCGGTAGTCGAGCTTGACGATCTGCGCTTTCGTGGAGCGCGTGGTGTGCAGCAACGAGTAGCGATTGTTCTCCGACAGAGTTGTCTGTTCGGTCAACCAACAGACCATCGCATCGATTTCCTGCCCGACCTGCGGCCGGTTGTTGAGCCGACACAATTGGTCCCCGCGGCTGACGTCGAGGTCGTCGGTCAGCTCGATGCATACGGCCGAGGGCGCAAACGCTTCGTCGATCACTTCACCGCCCGGCCCGTGGACTGCCTTCACCGTCGAGGTGAATCCTGAAGGCAAAGCCACGATTTCGTCGCCGGGCTTGAAGACGCCACTGGCCACCGTTCCGGCGTATCCACGGAAATCGTGGAGGTCGGCGTCGGTCTGCTTCTGCGGACGGATCACGTACTGCACCGGAAACCGAGCGTCGATCAAGTTGCGATCCGACGCGATGTGCACCTGCTCGAGATGGTGCAGCAGAGAAGGCCCGTCGTACCAGGACATGTTCTCGGTCCGGGCAACGATGTTGTCCCCCAACAGCGCCGAGACCGGAATGAACGTCAGGTCGTGGACGTCCAACTTGATCGCGAACTGTCGGAATTCTTCCTTGATCTCCTCGAACCGTTCCTGAGACCAGCCCACCAGGTCCATTTTGTTCACACACAGCACGAGGTGGGGTATCCCCAGGAGAGTGGACAAGAAGGCGTGCCGCCGCGTCTGTTCGAGCACCCCTTTGCGAGCATCCACCAGGATCAGGGCAAGGTCGGCCGTCGACGCGCCGGTCACCATGTTGCGGGTGTACTGCTCGTGCCCGGGAGTGTCCGCAATGATGAACTTCCGATGAGGGGTCGCGAAATACCGGTGGGCCACGTCGATCGTGATGCCCTGTTCACGCTCGGCGCGCAATCCGTCGGTCAGTAGCGCGAGGTTGGCGTACTCGTCGCCGCGTTCTCGACTGCTCCGTTCCACGGCCTCGAGTTGGTCCTCGAAGATCGACTTGGAGTCGTAGAGCAACCGGCCGATGAGTGTCGATTTTCCGTCGTCGACACTGCCCGCTGTAGCGACTCTCAGCAGTTGCGGCATCAGAAGTACCCCTCTTTCTTACGATCTTCCATGCCAGCTTCGGAAATCCGGTCATCAGCTCTGGTTGCGCCACGCTCCGTGATACGGCTCGCCGCAACTTCTTCCACGACAGCGGCCGGTGTTTCGGCCGACGATTCGACGCATCCGGTACACGTTGCGTCGCCGACCGTACGGAAGCGCACCAACGCCTCGTAGGACTCCTCGCCGGCACGAAGTTCGAGGAAGCGGGTGCGTGCCAACAACATTCCGTCGCGCGGAACCACTTCGCGACGATGGGCGTAGTAGATGCCGGGAAGGTCGATCCGTTCCTTCTCGATGTACTGCCAGATGTCGAGCTCTGTCCAGTTGGAGAGCGGGAAGATCCGAATGTGTTCACCCTTACGGTGTTTGCCGTTGTACAGGTTCCACAGTTCAGGTCGCTGTACCTTGGGATCCCACTGCCCGAACTCGTCCCGGAAGCTGAACACCCTCTCTTTGGCGCGCGCCTTCTCCTCGTCTCGGCGAGCACCACCGAACACGGCGTCGAACTTGTTGTCGCGAATTCCGCGCAGCAACGCGTGCGTCTGCAGGCGATTGCGACTGGAACCGACTCCGGTGTCCTCGATGACGCGTCCGGCGTCGATGTCGTCCTGCACACTGGAGACGACAAGACGCAGGTTGAAGCGATCGACCGTGCGGTCGCGGAACTCGATCACCTCGTCGAAATTGTGACCGGTGTCGACGTGCATCACGGCGAACGGCAATGGAGCAGGCCAGAATGCCTTGGCCGCTACGTGCAGCATCACGACGGAATCCTTACCTCCGGAGAACAGGAGGACCGGCTTTTCGAAAGTCGCTGCGACTTCGCGGAAAATATGGACCGCCTCCGCTTCGAGTGCCCGCAAATGCGACAACTCGTAGGCGGGCGGGGTCTGGAGTGTTGCCATGTCTTTCGCTCCTGAGCATCACGTACTCCGTGCGGAACACCATTTCCGCATCGGTACATTTATGTACCGGACTGGTTCTAAATTGAACGCAATCACAGAATAGAACTCGTTCTACCCAAAGGTCAATGACCGGCAATCAGACGTCACAGACCGCGAACCGGACTCCTGCCACCAACTTCCGCCGTCACCGCATCCGCCGCCGCAACCAGCGCCGCGGCGCGGTGCTCGATCTCGGCACCCGTGATCGCCCCACCCACATACAGAGTGAGCACAAGGGCCTGATGCCCCTCGGCGTCATAGGTCGGGGCGGCAATGAGACTCACCGGATGCTCGTCGTCAGAGCTGATGTCGCGTCCGAGATACACCCTCTCGCCCAGGCTCGACACCATCTCACCGAGCAGTTCACGCACCTCCGGCGGAAGATCGTGCGTCGCAACGCCCGCCATCAGCGTGTGCAGTCGCTGCCCGACGGGATCCAGACTCTCGACCAGATACCCCGCAGCGCGACACTCGCGGACCACGTTCCACAGACGCTCGCGATCCAAGCGCACCGGCAGGCTTGGCTCTTTGCTCAGCCAACTGTCCATGTCGTGATCCGAACCCCAGAGGACGTACATCAGTCCGACCGGTGGAGCGAACGGGTACACCTGACCGACCTTGGCGGCGCGACGCGCGCCGATCGGTCCGGTCACTTCGAGAACGCTGATCTGATCACCGATCACACCGGACGCCGTGCACGTCGTCCCGAACTCCGTGCTCACTTTCTCCAGATGGGTGCGGGCAATGGGTCCGACGGCAAATCCCCGCTGAGCTGCACGTCCGGCCGCTATCAAGGCCGGACCGAGCCCATAGGTCTTCGACACCTCGTCCCGAGTCAGGTATCCACGATCAGCCAGCGCCGTGAGGATTCCCAAGCAGGTGGGCTTGCTGATCTCGAGCGCGCGGGCCAGTTCCGACAGCCCGAACCGCTGATCAGGGCGGCCGACGAGGTAGTCGAGCACCTGAACCACCCGTTCGGTGGGAGGCGATTGTCTCCCCCTCGGGCGTCCCTCTTCAGGCCTCTTCTCCGGTCCACCCATTGACCACTCCCTAGAACGCGTTCTATTGTCGAAATACCCAACATCTACCAAATAGGTACATATTTGTACCACGACGCTCTGGACCGGCGACATAGTCGGAACTGTGAGGAGCCAGCGTGCTGACGGACCCGTTTGCCGAGGCGATCGCCGAAGCCGAGAAATTGATCGAGACTGCGCCGCACATCAGATCCGAACAGGATCTACTGGAGGGATACCAATATCTGGCCGGCGGAATCATCGCGACGACGCATGCCGCCTGGGCCGGCGAAAAGACCCATCCGAGTTTCATCCAGGGCACCGGACCATTCACCAAGATGGGTCTCGACAACCCGGACACCCTCTACTTCGGCGCCCGTATCAACGACGACAAGGAATACAAGGTCACCGGAAAGCGCGGCACCACAGCCGATCTCAGCTTCCAGGTGTTGAGTGGGAACTACACCAACTCGAACGTTCCCGGAAGCGAAATTGCCTTCGACGACCGCGAGCTGGAGATAGACGACGACGGCAACTTCGTCGCTTGGTTCGGCCCCGGCCCCGCCGACGGACGAGCCAACTACTACACCCTGGCCCCCGGATCCTCGCAGCTGGTCGTTCGCGAGGTCTACAGCGACTGGAGTCAGCAGCGCGGCGTGATCCGCATCGAGCGCACCGATTCGATCGGGATCGCCCCGCCACCTCTCACCGCCGAAGAGACCGAGAAGCGTTACGCCCGGGCTGGGAAGGCACTGGTCACGCGGGTCAAGACGTGGCTCCAGTTCCCGGAGTGGTTCTACCTCAAGCTCACGGTCAACACCATGACCGAACCACGCCTGACACCGGGCGGGCTGGCAACGCAGTACTCGTCGGTGGGACATTACGAACTCACCGACGAGCAGGCGATGATCATCACCGTTCCCGCCTCCGACGCACCGTATCTCGGCTTCCAACTGGGGAGCCTCTGGTACATCTCACTGGACTACGTCAATCATCAGACCTCCCTCAACAACGGCCAGGCACAGGTCGATCCGGACGGGATGGTTCGAATGGTGGTCAGCGAGAAGAACCCCGGTGTCACCAACTGGATCGAAACCGTCGGACATCCGCGCGGCATTCTGCAGTTCCGTTGGCAGCGCGTGTCCCGCGAGCTGACGCCGCAGGACGGTCCCACCGTCGAAATCGTCGCCGTCGCAGATATTGCGAAGCACCTGCCGCATTTCGACACCAACGCCATCACCGCCGAGGACTGGGCAGCACGCATTGCCCAGCGCCAGGCCGCCATCGACAACCGAATGCTGGGGTAATCATGACCGCCTTGCTCGAAGACCGTGTAGTAGTCATCTCCGGAGTCGGCCCGGCACTCGGCCGCGCTCTGGCCCTTCGATGTGCGTCGGCCGGCGCGAGTCTTGTTCTCGCAGCACGTACGCAATCGCGACTCGACGACGTTGCGAAGGAAATAGTCGATGCCGGTGGGCGCGCCGTCACCGTTGCCACCGACATCACCGACCAGGCTTCCGCCGAGAATCTGGTGGCCGAGTCCATTGCCGCCTACGGCAAAGTGGACACTCTGATCAACAATGCATTCTCGATTCCGTCGATGAAACCGTTGGCTCGCACCGATTACCAGCACATCCGCGACAGCATCGAACTGACCGTACTGGGTGCGTTGCGCCTGACTCAGCTGTTCACGCCAGCACTTGCCGAGTCGGACGGCTCCGTGGTGAACATCAATTCGATGGTGTTGCGGCATTCGCAAGAGCGTTACGGCAGCTACAAGATGGCGAAGTCGGCCCTGCTCGCCATGTCGCAGTCCCTGGCCACCGAACTCGGCCCGCAGGGAATTCGTGTCAATTCGATTGCACCCGGCTATATCTGGGGAGACACCCTCAAGGGATACTTCGCGCACCAGGCGGAGAAGTTCGGCATGACCGTCGAGCAGATCTACGAGCACACTGCGTCGAACACCGACCTCAAGCGCCTGCCGACGACGGATGAAGTATCCGACGCGGCGATCTTCCTGGCGTCTCCGATGGCCAGCGCGATCACCGGCCAATGCATCGACGTCAACTGCGGCGAATTCCATCACTAGGAGCACCATGACTGAACGCACTCACGTCGGCACCGTCGAGGATCTCCACGCCTCGGCGACACGGATGACCGGACTGACGGACTTCGGCGTCGACGATTACACCGAAGCTCTGTCGGTCCTGCTCGAGTCCTACGACCGTGACGAGGATCTGACGCCCTTCGGCAGCAAGATCTCTCGGGTATTCCTTCGAGGCGCCCTGGTGGCACGTCTGCTCAGTGAATCTGCATGGAAGGAGCATCCGGAGCACGCCGACGTCAAGATCGAGCGGCCGATCTTCGTCACCGGATTGCCACGCACGGGCACCACTGCCTTGCACCGCCTCCTCACGGTCGACCCGGCTCACCAGGGCCTCGAGATGTGGCTGACCGAGTTCCCTCAGCCTCGCCCGCCTCGCGATACGTGGGAATCGAACCCGGTCTTCGCCAAGATCGAGGAGACATTCGGTCAACACCACGTCGAGCATCCCGAATTCATGGGCGTGCACTACATGTCGGCCAGCGAAGTCGAAGAATGTTGGCAACTCTTGCGTCAGACGTTCAAGTCCGTGTCGTACGAGTGCCTGGCAAATCTACCCACGTACTCCGCATGGCTGAAGGACCAGGAGTGGTCGAACGCCTATGCACGACACAAGAAGAACCTGCAGCTGATTGGTCTGCCCGATCAGGATCGACGGTGGGTCCTCAAGAACCCGAGCCACCTGTTTGCGCTCGACGAATTGATGGAGGCGTACCCCGACGCTCTCGTCATTCAGACTCACCGCTCCCCTACGACGATCATTCCGTCGGTGTGCAGCCTGGCCGCCCAGGCTACAGAGGGTTGGTCGAACACTTTCACCGACAAGGTGATCGGCGAAAGTCAGCTCGAATTGTGGGCCAGGGGGCTCGAGCAGTTCGACAGTGCACGCGCACACCACAATCCCGCACAGTTCATCGACGTCGACTATCAGGACTTCGTCACCGATCCGCTGGGAACCGTCGAGAACATCTACACGCATTTCGACATCCCGTTGACATCTACCGCCCAGCAGTCGATGGAGGCCATGCACGAGGAAAGCCGCTCGGGTGCTCGCAAACCGTCGCACAAGTACACGCTCGAGGAGTTCGGCCTGACGAAGGAGCAGGTGGAAGAGCGATTCGGAGCTCGCTGACCACGGTTGGTCGACGACCTTGCTGACGACTGAAGCCCCCGCCGAACGACGGGGGCTTCAGTCGGAAACTCGGTCAGCTGCTGAAATGCTCACCGAGCAACCGATCCAACTCCGTCGGCGCCTCGTCGGGGATCCAGTGGCTCACACCCCGGAGAACTTCGAACCGGTACGGACCGTCGACAAACGCGGGGGTGAGCGCAGACCCTTTGGGTCCGATGGCGGCGTCGCCGTCACTCCAGACGTGCAGGGTCGGCACGGTGACCCTGGCAGTTGCGGGGTTCGGCTTGGTCATCCACATCGCGCGGTACCAGTTCAGACCGCCGCGTAGCCGTCCGGGAGCCAGCATGGCGTTCAGATCGCGCCGCGCGTTCTCCGGCGTCTGCCCGCTCGAAATCAGGAACTTTTCACCTGCCGACGTGGAGGACAGGATCTTCTCGGGGACGAAGGGCAATTGGAACGCCCCCATGTACCACGACTTCAGTCCCTGTGTGCTGGTCACCATCGCCTTGACGAACGCCAGTGGGTGCGGAACCGACACCGCGGTCACGGTATCGAGCAAGTCCGGCCGTTCGGCGGCCACCTGCCATGCGACTGCGGCACCCCAGTCGTGGCCGACCAGGTGCACTTTGCCCACCCCGAGTGCGTCGATCAGTGCGACAGTGTCAGCGGCGAGTTCGGACCCGCGGTACGCCCAGCGCGCTTTCGGCCGCGCGCCGGGTGAGTACCCTCGCTGATCCGGTGCGACGGTCCGGAAGCCGCGGGTGTGCAGCAGCGGTGCGAGCTGATCCCACGAGCTCGAATCCTGCGGAAATCCGTGCAGGAGAACCACCACCGGACCGTCTGCCGGACCTTCGTCGCGTACGTCGAAGGTCAGCCCGGTCCGGGAGTACGAGGTGAGGCGATCCGCCGGTGAAGTCATAGCGCCACGCTAGTCTTCGCGACACCCGTAACCGGAGCCTTTTCGCCGGCGCGCAGGAATTGACCCGTCTTTTCGGTTCCGAATCCCGGGGCGAATTCGCCGTCGCTGTAAACGAGTCGGCCGTTGATCACGGTCGCGACGGCTGCATCGTCACTGCGGTTGACCATCCGGCTGATTCCGCCGTACTCGGGGACGATTGCCTCGAACAACCCGTCGACCGACTCGTCGAGCCCGGCCGGGTCGATGACAACGAAGTCCGCACGGTCACCCTGGCGTAGATGCCCGGCATCGATTCCGTACCAGTCCGCCAGTTCGCCGGTCAGGCGGTGGATTGCGCGCTCGATGGTCAGGAACGGCTTGCGGTCACTCTGAGCGTCTTTGACGCGCTTGAGGAGTCGCACCGGGTAGTTGTAGAACGCCATGTTGCGCAGATGCGCACCGGCATCGCCGAAGCCCATCTGTACGCCGGAACTCGCGGCGAGTTTCTTGGCGAACTTGGGACGATGATTTGCAATGGTGGTGCGCCAGCGAAGATCTCGCCCGTACTTGACCACCAAGTCGAGGTACGCGTCCACCGGGTGCACTCCCCGGATGTCTCCGACCTGACCGAAGTTCTTGCCGATCAACGTCTCGTCCGGGCAACCGACGATGACGGCGTCGTAGAAATTGCGGTGCCAGATGCGGGGTGAGAACTTGTTGTCGTAGTCCTTGCGGAATGCGCGGCGGTACGACTCGTCCTGGAGCAGCTTGTTGCGCTCCACCTGGTCCTTGAGATGCAACGCGGCGGCGCCGGCACCGAACTCCTCGAACACGACGAGGTCGATACCGTCTGCGTAGACCGTGAAGGGAACCGGAAGGTGCTGCCACTTGAAATCGGTCTTGGCGAAACGGTTCAGCAGTGGGGCCGCAGCGAGCATGAAGTACACGATCACCGGGTAGGCCTTCGAATCCGCACCGGAGAGCAGCGAAGTCTTGAGCGGCTTCTTACGTCCGATCGCAGAACTCTCGGCGAAGAACGCCGCGACGTTCGGATGCAGGTTGATGGTCGGAGCGCTCTGCAAGATCTTTCCGCGATCACGAAGAATACGGTTGAGGAATCGGAACTCCTTCCACCGCGCGTACGTCGACGGCAAAGAGCGAGAACGGTATTCGTCGCCGTCGATCTTGTCGAGGGCATTGGTCATCGACGACAGACCCAGCATCCCCGCATCGATGGCGTCCTCGAGCATCGAGCCCATCCGGCCGAGTTCCGAGCGAGTCGGCTTGACCTTCTTGTCGGTACCGCGCCCCAGTCCGAGTACGTGCGTGCGGATATCGGAATGACCGATGAAGGCCGCGACATTGGGTCCGAGGGGAAGGGCTTCGAGGGCGGCGGTGTACGCCGCGGGACCGGTCCAGGTCTTGTTCGCTTCGAGGATGCGCAGCACTGCGTCGTGGGGAACTGCTTCGACCCGGCTGAACAGATCCGCGATCTCGCGCGGCGTCGAATACACCGTCGACAGCGAGCAATTGCCGAGCACGACCGTCGTGACGCCGTGGCGAACCGATTCCGGAAGCCCTGGACTGACCAAGGCTTCGGCGTCGTAGTGCGTGTGGACGTCGACAAAGCCGGGGAGAACCCATTTGCCGGCCGCGTCGATCACTTCTGTGTCCGGCCCGATCTCGAGGCGCGTCGTGGACACCTCCGCGACCACGCCGTCTCGAATTCCGAGATTTCGACGCAGACCTGGAGCCCCCGTCCCGTCGAACCACAACCCGTCGTTGACCACGATGTCGAAAGCAGACACTGTCGGACTCCTCGCCTCACGTATGTGTTACCTCACGTTATAGACAGCGTTGAGTAAAAGTCAATGAACCTTTCGAACCAATACATAAGATGACGGAATGGCTGCAGTCCCCCGCTCCCCCGAAGACCGTCAGAGGCAAATCCTCGAGGTGGCAGTACACATGTTGCGGACCGAGCCTTTCGACCAACTGTCGATGGATCGCGTCGCAGCCGAGGCCGGTGTCTCACCGCCACTGCTGTTCCACTACTTCAAGAACAAGAAGGGTTTCCAGAACGCCATCCTCGAGGCCGCCTCGGCCGATCTCGAAGATCGAATGCGACCGGATCCCGAGCTACCCATCACGTCCCAGCTGCGCTCAGGTATCGAGACATTCGTCGACGCCGTTATCGAGCACCCCACCATTTACCTCGCCGTGATGCGTATGGCCGGCAGTGGCGACGTCCGAATGCGCACGATCTACCGAGGCATGCGCCGCACTTTCACCACGTGGATTGTCGCTGCGCTGACGAATCTAGGCATCGAATCGAACGCGACCGTGGAGGCGACAATCGCCGGGTGGCAGGCATTCATGGAGGAAATCGTCGTCAACTGGATCGACGAGCCGACGCTCGAGCGAGGCGAAATGGTCGACCTCTGCGAACGAATCTTCTACCACTGCCTACCGGCAGCGGGCATCAGCGTGGAGCAAATAGTGGCAGCCACCGTTGTCGCGACGGCCAGTGAGTCCGGCGCAACACAACTGTGATCTTCGCGCCGGGGTTTCACAGGTGGTCACGATTGGGTATCTTGCTTGCAGTGGCGCTGGACCACGACCCCAACATATGAAGGATCCAACATGGAGTCTGTCGAAAACGTATTGCCCGCTGGCGTCAAGCTCGAAGACGTCTTGAGTGTCCTCAAGGTCGCAGTTGCGGGCATCGGCCTCATCAGCGCACTGTCGGCATTCAGCTGATCGCAAAGCGTCATCGACAGGCCGGACTTCGGGGAGTCCGGCCTGTTTTTTGTTTGCGTTCCTGAACAATCCGTGAACTTTTCAGCAACTTCAGCGCAAATCGGTCATTTCGACCCAAACAAGCGTCCAGTTTGCTAATTTGTGTCTGCGACACAAGGTCGTACAGAAACACCACGCAGACACAACCTTGTACATACACACCTGTACATACGACACGGAGGACCGAAACATGGGTTCCATCAACACCCTCAGCGCCGTCATCGACATCATCAAGGTCGTCCAGCCGTTGATCGCCAAGCTCAACCTCAGCTGAATCACTTGCACCACACCCCTGCCAGGGCGTAACTCGAAATGGGGCCGACAATGTCGGCCCCATTTTCCGTAGGTGCTCTATCTCAGCCGAGTGCCTTCTTGATCTCTCCTGCCAGCGCCGAGGCCAGTTGCGGCGGCACCGCATTGCCGATCATCGTGCGCACCGCTCCCCACTTGCCCTCGAAGACGTAGTCGTCGGGAAAGGTCTGGAGGCGAGCAGCTTCTCGAACGGTCAACGATCGCGTGTGTTTCGGATGCACGTTGCGTGAAGCCGAGATCATCCCGAAAGTGGTTCCGACCGTGGACGCCGGCTCGTCCCACCGCAATCGCTTGTACGTCGTGTTGTACCCGGACGACGGTCGCATGGCCGGATCTTCGTTGTCGTGCGCCGACATTCCCTCCGGCACATCGCGCAGCCACCGCAAGACGTGCTCGGGATGCTCGACGGCCCAGTGCAGCGGGTCCGTCTCGCAAGCCTGCCCGGATTCCAGCGGGGCCAGATCGACGGTGGCATCGCGAAAAGTCCTCAGCGGCGCAACACCATTCACGCCGTGAGTCTTCGGCGGAAAACGCAGCGGCCCGATACCACTGTCGCGGCGGGTCGCCACGATGAACACTCGTTCCCGGAACTGCGGCACTCCGTAATCCTGCGCATTCACCGTGTTGACCGAGGCGTCATAACCGCATGCAGCCATCTCGCCGAGAATCCGGTCGACGACCATCCCACCGTCCGGGTCCTTCATGCTGAGCAGCAGTCGCACGTTCTCCATCACCAAGACCTTCGGCTTCACCAGTTCGGCGAGCTCGAGCAGGTTCCGGAAGAGATGGTTGCGCGGATCGGCGCGGTCGCGTCGGCCGGCGAGACTGAAACCCTGACACGGCGGCCCCCCGGCCAACACATCGATATTCACCTGTGCCAGAAGATCTTTCACACGGGCTTCGTCGATCGCCCGGATGTCCTCACCGAGGCACTTCGCGCCGGGGAAGTTCCGATCGAAGGTCGCGCGCGCCTCCGGCACGACTTCGATGTATCCCTCCACCGAAAACCCCGCCATCCGAAAGCCTTCGGCCATACCGCCACAACCGGAGAACGCCGTCAATACGGTGGGGCCACCGTTTCCTGCCCCCGCGACCGCACGCCTGGCCACCGAGGCGGGGTCGTTGACCGGTGTCGCTCGACGCGCACGGGTACTACCGCTCGATCGCTTCCGGGGGGCTGCGTACGTGCCCTCACGCTTGGCCGCTTCCAACGCGGAGAGGGCCGTGAGGACTGCTCGCTCAACCAGCGGCTTCGGATATGCCTTGTCGAGTTCCCACGCGGAGACGACTGCTGACGAGACTCCCGCTTGGCGGGCGAACTGGAACTGACTGATTCCCACGTGCAAGCGCCGCGATCGCAGGTCCTGTCCCGAAATCAATTCAGTGCCTCACTCATGTGGTCCGCTCGCTCCGGCAGCCCAGACTATCGCAGCCGACCCCGCGAACCGGGACCACACAAGAGAGACCGGCAGGCGATATGCCTGCCGGTCTCCGACACGAGCGGATGACGGGACTCGAACCCGTGTGAACGGCTTTGCAGGCCGGTGCCTAGCCACTCAGCCACACCCGCGTCAGTGAGTAACTCTGCCCTGAGTGACGATCTCGAACCACAGTTCCGCTCAGCATGATTCGAGTGCAATCCCACCAACTGTTCCAGTCTCTGGGAAAACCGTGAGCCCTTCGGGAACAAATCGGTCAGTCTCGATGCTGACTCCCTCGGTGGGCGCAGGTCATTCGATTGCGGCCCGACTTTCGACCGAACGACCGAGCAGTTCGCCAGACCAAGACAACCCAGAAGGTTTCATGAGTGCCGAGAACACCGCCATCGCCCCGCCTGTGAAGGCAGCTCCGCTCTTGGAGACGGCCCCGCTGGATACGAGCAGTGTCGACCGCAAGCCGAGCGTCGGGAAGATTCTTGCCCTCGGTTCCATGACCGCGCTCGGGCCCTTCACCATCGACATGTACCTGCCCGCGCTGCCGGATATCGGCGCCGATCTCGGAGTCTCGTCGTCAACGGTTCAGCTGACGATCACCGGAACTCTCATCGGCCTCGCACTCGGACAGCTGTTGGTCGGGCCGCTCTCGGACACTCTCGGCCGCAAAAAGCCGCTGCTTGCCGGAATCGGCGTCCATATCCTGGCTTCGCTGCTGGCGGTCTTCGCACCGAGCATCGCGGTCCTCGGCATCCTGCGGGTTTTCCAGGGCATGGGCGCGGCGGCCGCGGCAGTGGTCACCATGGCGATCGTGCGCGACCTCTACAGCGGTAACACCGTTGCCGTCGTGATGAGCCGGCTGATGCTCGTGCTCGGCGTTGCGCCGATCCTGGCGCCCAGCATCGGTGGCGCCCTCCTCGTCGCCCTCGACTGGCGCGGGATCTTCGTCGTCCTGGCACTGATCGGCGTCGGCACAGCGATGATCGGTGCGTTCGGACTCTCCGAAACACTGCCGAAGGAAAAGCGTCGCCCGAGCGGATTGACGTCGGTTCTCCGAACCTACGGTTCGCTGCTCGGCGACCGCACGTTCATGGTCCTCACGCTCGTCTCCAGCGTCGGCATGGCGTCGTTGTTCGCGTATGTCTCGGGCGCGTCGTTTGTCTATCAGGATCAGTACGGCCTCAATCAGCAAGAGTTCGCACTGCTCTTCAGTGCGGGCGCTATCGCGTTGATCGGCGCTTCCCAGGTCAACGTCCGACTGCTCGACCGGTGGACTCCTCAGCAGATCACCAAGTGGGCCCTCGTGGCTGCCGTTGTCTCCGGGGCCGTCGTCATTGCTGTCGCGGTCCTGGAACTGGGCGGGCTCGCCGGATTCGTGATCGCACTGTGGGTCATGGCCGGTGCCATCGGGTTCGTTCTGCCCAACGCCCCGGCACTGGCGCTCGCTCGTCACGGCGAAGCGGCCGGTACTGCCGCCGCAATGCTCGGGGCATTCCAGTTCGGCGTCGGTGCGGCCATCGCGCCGGCAGTCGGCCTACTGGGAAACACGAGCACAGCCCTGGCCGTCACGATGACGGCGTGTGTGTCGCTCGGCCTGATCGCTCTTCTGGCTACGACCCGAAAGAGTGAATCGGTCTAACCGGCAGCGGAGAACCACTCGCTGTAGAAGGTGGCAAGTCCCAGGACGCACGAGATCGCGACGAAGATCCAGAATCTTGCGATCACGACGGTTTCCGGCCAACCGAGTAACTCGAAGTGATGATGGATCGGGGCCATCTTGAATACGCGTCGACCGGACGATCGGAAGACCAGAACCTGGATGATCACCGACAGGATCTCAGCGACGAACAGGGCGCCGATGATGACCATCAGCAGCTCGGTGTGCGTCGTGACGGACAGGCCGACAACCAGGCCGCCGAGTGCCAAGGAGCCGGTGTCGCCCATGAAGATCTGAGCCGGGGCGGCATTCCACCAGAGGAAGCCGAGGCACGCCCCGCCTGCGGCGGCAGCGACGATCGCTAGATCGAGAGGGTCACGAACGTCGTAGCAACCGGCGGCAGGCTCGAGGACACACGAGTTCCGGTACTGCCAACCGGCGATGACGACGTAGGTCCCCAGGATCATGCCCATCGAACCGGCCGCGAGACCGTCGAGGCCGTCGGTGAAATTGACGGCGTTGGACCAGGCGAACACCAGAATGCAGAAGAAGACCACAAAGCCGATGGCACCCATGGAGAACACCGAGATGTCACGAACATGGGACAGGTACTGGCTTCCGGGAGTGACTCCGTTGTTGTTGGAGAACTGCAGGAACAAAATGCCGAAGATGATGGCACTCGCCAGCTGACCGACGGTCTTCGCTGTCTTGTTGAGCCCGAGATTGCGCTTCTTACGGATCTTGATGAAGTCGTCGAGAAAGCCGACGATTCCCAGTGACGTGGCGAGCGCGAGAACCAGCCAACCGGATGCAGACAGCCGCGGTAGCCGCGAGCCGAATCCGATGATGTGTGCCGCCAGGTAGCCCGCCCACATGCCGGCGATGATCGCGATCCCGCCCATCGACGGGGTGCCACGCTTGCCCTGATGACTCTGCGGACCCTCGATCCGAATCTCGTGCCCGAGCCCCTGCCGCGAAAGCACACGAATGAGAAACGGAGTCAGGAAGAGCGCGACGAACAACGAGACGCCACCCGCTACGAGGATTGAAATCACCCGTGGGACTCTACAGACGTAAGCGGCTGCGACACACAATCAGACAAGGCACCCGACCGCTTGCCAGCATGGGATGATCGAACTTATGTCTCCCCCCGCGCCGCTCCCCCTCGACCCCATCGAAGAGGCGCATCGTCAGTGGACGAAGCACGGTTGGAGCGATGTCGCCGACGGTATGGCTGCGGTCACGTCGGTGATGCGTGCGCAGCAGATCATGATGGCGCGGGTCGAAGAGGTACTCAAGCCTCTCGGGCTGACCTTCGCCCGCTACGAACTGCTGACGCTTCTCACCTTCACCAGGTCGGGCGCACTCCCGATGGCCAAGGCAAGTGCCCGACTCCAGGTTCACCCCACCAGCGTCACCAATGCCGTCGACCGTTTGGAGAAAGCGGAGTTGGTCAGGCGGGTCCCGCATCCCAGCGATCGCCGTGCAACGCTCATCGAGATCTCGGACGCCGGTCGCGCACTGGCCCTCGAAGCGACCGAAATGCTCAACAGCAAGGTGTTCGCTCACCCCGGACTCCAGCAGGACAAGCTCGAGCAATTGGTGACGATCCTCACTGAACTTCGCAAGACTGCGGGTGACTTCGACACCGGCGGCGCACCGACCAAGTGGTGAACCGACCACCCGTACACACAAAGAAACTGCCCTCACACTCTCGACGAGTGTGAGGGCAGTTTCAGCGCTGTTGAAATTCGGCGCTGTTGAAATTCAGCGATGCTTGAATTCTGCCGACCGCTTCTCCACGAACGCGGTCATGCCTTCCTTCTGATCCTCCGTCGCGAAGGTCGAGTGGAACACCCGACGCTCGAAGCGGACGCCCTCGGCGAGGGTGGTCTCGAAGGAGCGGTTGACTGCTTCCTTGGCCATCATCGCAATCGGCAGCGACATCTCGGCGATGGTGGTTGCGGTCTTCAAGGCATCGTCGAGCAGATCGGCGGCCGGAACGATCCGGGCAACCAGGCCTGCACGTTCGGCTTCTTCTGCGTCCATGTTGCGGCCGGTGAGGCACAGCTCCATGGCCTTGGCCTTGCCCACGGCGCGCGTAAGGCGCTGCGAGCCACCGATACCCGGAATGACACCGAGCTTGATCTCGGGCTGGCCGAACTTCGCGGTATCCGAAGCGATGATGAAATCGCAGAGCATCGCAAGCTCGCAGCCACCACCGAGCGCGTATCCGGAGACGGCGGCGATCAGCGGCTTACGAGCTGCTGCGACGCGGTCCCACGGGGTGAAGAAATCCTCGACGTATGCGTCCATGTACGTCTTGGACTGCATTTCCTTGATGTCGGCACCGGCGGCGAAGGCGCGCTCGGAACCGGTGATCAGGATGGCTCCGATGCCGTTGTCCGCTTCGAGGTCGGCAACCGCGGCGACGACCTCGTTCATCAGCTCGGAGTTCAGCGCGTTGAGAGCCTTCGGGCGGTTGAGCGTGATGACGCCGACGCGACCCTTACGCTCGAGGATGATGGTGTTGAAGTCGGTCACTACTGTCCTTCGGTCGAACGGTCACGGATGTCGTTGATGATGGCAGAGAAGTCCTGACCGCCACCGCCCGCGGCATGGAAGCGACTGTAGAGTTCGGCTGCCTTGAGTCCGATCTCCGCATCGACGCCGTTGTTGCGCAGCGCATTTGCTGCCAGACCCAGGTCCTTGTCCATCAGTGCAACAGCAAAGCCGGGCTGGTAGTCGTTGTTGGCCGGGCTGGTGGGCACAGGTCCCGGAACCGGGCAGTTGGTGGTCAGTGCCCAGCACTGTCCCGAGGCGTTGGACGCCACGTCGAAGAGCGCCTGGTTGCTCAGGCCGAGCTTTTCGCCCAACACGAACGCCTCGCTGATCGCGATCATCGAAATGCCGAGGATCATGTTGTTGCAGATCTTGGCTGCCTGGCCGACACCGGCGTCGCCGCAGTGAACGACCTTGCGGCCCATCACGTCCAGCAACGGTGACGCGGCTTGGAAGTCAGCCTCGGAACCGCCGACCATGAATGCCAGCGTGCCTGCGGTAGCTCCGACGACTCCACCGGAGACCGGTGCGTCGACGCTGCGGTGACCGGCTGCTTCGGCCTTGTCGTGCGCCTCGCGGGCGTCGGCGACGTCGATGGTGGAACAGTCGATGAACAGCGTGCCCGGTGTTGCCACCGGCAGCAGCTCTTCGTACAGACCCAGAACATGCTTACCGCTCGGCAGCATCGTGATCACGACGTCGGCACCGCGAACGGCGTCGACCGCCGAATCCGCCACCGATGCACCGTCTTTGACTGCCTGCTCCAGCGCCGCAGGTGCCAGGTCGAAACCGACGACCTTGTGTCCGGCCTTGACGAGATTGGCCGCCATCGGGCCACCCATGTGACCGAGTCCGATAAATCCAATGGTGCTCATTAGTGATGCTCCTTCGGCGGTGATCAGTTGCCTTGCGGTTGAGGGGCGAGTCCGAGCTCGTTGTCGCCCAGCGGGGCGAAGTAGGCGTCGACGGATTCTGCCGTGACGTCGTCGAGAGTTGCCGGCAACCACTTCGGGTTTCGGTCCTTCTCCACGACCTGGGCGCGAATGCCCTCGACCAGATCGTGTGAGGCGAGCGCAGCGGTCGAGACCCGGAACTCCTCGTTGAGGACTTCTTCCAAGCTTGCTGCTTCCTTGGCATGCCGCAGAGATCGCAGGGTCACCGACAGTGCAATCGGGGACTTGCCGAGAATCTGCTCCGCTGCCTTCTCAGCTTCGGGGATTCCACTTGCGCGAAGACGCTCGACGATGGTGGATACGTCGTCGGCGGAGTACGCGGCGTCGATCCAGCTCTGCTGGGCCAACAGTTCCGACACCGGAGCCGGCTCCGCGTACTGCGCCACGGCGTCGGCAACCGAAGACGACGCGAGTGCGGCGATGAACGTCTCGATGTTCTCCGACGGGATGAAGTGGTCAGCGAAACCTGCTGCGATGGCATCGCCGGCGCTCAGTCGTGCCGTGGTGAGCGCGATGTGCGTCCCGAGTTCACCGGGAGCACGCGAGAGCAGGTAAGTTCCGCCAACGTCTGGAATGAAACCGATTCCGGTCTCGGGCATTCCGATCATCGAGCGCTCGGTCACGATGCGAATGTCGCCGTGTGCGGACACTCCGACGCCACCGCCCATGACGATCCCGTCCATGATCGCGACGTACGGCTTCGGGTAGTTCGCGATCTCGGAGTTGAGGATGTACTCCTCACGCCAGAAGTCGAGCGAACCGGTCTTGCCGTCCTTGGCGTCATGGTAGATCGAGACGATGTCGCCGCCGGCGCACAGACCACGCTCGCCGGCGCCCGTGAGTACGACTGCCTTGACGTCGTCGTCGGACTTCCATTCCTCGAGGGCCTTGGCCATCGCCTTGACCATCGAGTGGTTGAGGGCATTGATCGCCTTGGGACGGTTGAGAGTGATGAGCCCCAGTCCGTCACGCTTTTCGATCAATACCTCGAGCTCGTCGCTCATGCTGCTCCCTGCTTTCCCTGACCTGATGCGACCACGCTGCGGGCGATGACCACCCTCATGATCTCGTTGCTGCCTTCGAGGATCTGATGAACCCGAAGATCGCGGACGATCTTCTCGATCCCGTACTCAGCAAGATAGCCGTACCCGCCGTGAAGCTGGAGGGCCTTGTTGGCTACGTCGAATCCGGTGTCGGTGGCAAAGCGCTTGGCCATCGCACACAACTCCACGACGTCGGACGCTCCGTCTTCGAGTGCGGCAGCGGCGCGCCACAGCAACGTCCTGGCCGCTTCGAGTTCGGTACGCATGTCGGCGAGCTGGAACTGCAGGGCCTGCGACTCGATCAGTGCCGAACCGAAAGCTTTGCGGTCCACCAGATATGCGACTGCCTTCTCCAGCGCTGCCTGGGCCCCACCAACCGAACAGGCGGCGATGTTCAGCCGGCCGCCGTTGAGACCTTTCATGGCGATGCGGAATCCGCTGCCCTCTTCACCGAGCATGTTGGCGGCAGGAACTCGCACGTCTTCGAAGATCACCTGACGGGTGGGCTGCGCGTTCCAGCCCATCTTGATCTCGTTGGCACCGAACGACAGTCCGGGCGAATCCTTGGGCACGATGAACGCCGAGATCCCCTTGGCACCGGCAGATCCGGTGCGTGCCATCACGACGTACACGTCGGAAGTGCCTGCGCCGGAAATGAACTGCTTGACGCCGTTGAGGATGTAGTCGTCGCCGTCACGAACGGCCTTGGTGCTCAAGCCCGCAGCATCGGAGCCAGCGCCGGGTTCGGTGAGGCAGTAGCTGCCCAGTTGATCCATCGAGCAGAGTCCGGGAACCCACTTGTGGCGCTGTTCGTCGTTGCCGAACTGGTCGATCATCCACGTGACCATGTTGTGGATGGAGATGTACGCGGCGATCGACGGATCGCCCTTGGCCAGCTCTTCGAAGATCCGGGCAGCGTCGACGCGACTCAGCTCACTGCCACCCACGTCTTCACGAATGTAGATACCGCCCATTCCCAGGGACGCCGCCTTACGGAGGACGTCCACCGGGAAATGCTTGGTCTGATCCCACTCCACTGCGTTGGGCGCCAGATGCTCGGCCGCGAAGTCGCGGGCAGTGTCACGAATCGCCCGCTCGTCATCGGTCAGAGTAAACATGGAAAGTGTTCCGATCAGTTCATCGTGGGGATGACGAAGTGGTTGGTCTCTTCCTTCTTGCCGGAAGGCCAGCGCTGCGTCACGGTCTTGGTCTTGGTGTAGAAGCGGAAGGAGTCGGGACCGTGCTGGTTCAGGTCACCGAATCCGGAGCGCTTCCAGCCACCGAAGGTGTGGTACGCGATCGGGACCGGGATCGGCACGTTCACGCCGACCATGCCGACGTTGACGCGAGCGGTGAAGTCACGCGCGGTGTCGCCGTCGCGGGTGAAGATGGAGACGCCGTTGCCGTACTCGTGTTCGGTCGGAAGACGCAGTGCCTCTTCGTAATCGGCAGCGCGGACCACCTGAAGGACGGGTCCGAAGATCTCTTCCTTGTAGATGCGCATGT
>NZ_CAURKP010000033.1:0-40542 GCF_963525155.1 uncultured Rhodococcus sp. | reverse complement strand
GCGGGTGGGGGAGTGACGGTGGGGGCGAAGCGGGTGGGGGAGTGACGGTGGGGGCGAAGCGGATGGGGGAGTGACGGTGGGGGCGAAGCGGATGGGGGAGTGATCTGTTGACGCAACTGCGCGAATCAGTCTGAATTTTTGAGCAATTCGAGCGCTGCGTTCCGGCCGGCACCGAAGGGGTCGGTGCCGATACCGATCCCGTCTGCGACGAGGGCACCTTCGTGAAGCAGCATGATTGCCTCGACGAGACGTTCGTCGGCTAGTCCGTCCGTCGCCAGAATGCGCCGGAAAAGGTCTGACATCTCCCGCTTTTGTTCGGCGATGACAGCGAACACCGGATGTGAGTGATCGCTGAACTCGGCGTGAGCGTTGACCATGCTGCAACCCTTGCCTCCGCTCGCCTTGGACCAGGAGGCGGAAGCGTCGAATACCGCACTCAACTGTTCGGCGCGGCTAGCTCCGGCTGATGCGAGCTTCTCGTCGCGAAAGATTCGCCACCGCCGATCTCGAGCCCTCAGGTATTCAACGACGAGACCGTCTTTCGAGCCGAACCGTTCGTACAAAGTCTTCTTCGTGACCCCGGCGTCCAGTGCGACGGTATCCACGCCTACGGCATGAATCCCCTTTTCGTAGAACAGCTTCGACGCAGACTCCAGAATGCGACGCGCTTTCGGAGTCAATTCGGGTGTGGATTCCTCTGCCATGGACAAAAGTATACCGATCTGTATAGTCGGGCTCATGAGTAAACAGATCGGTATACCTCGGGTCGTGACCTCGAGATCTGCCGTGACGGCTACCTTGTCGGTCCTGTTTGTCGCGTGCTGGAGTTCGGGATTCATCGGAGCCAAACTAGGCGCCGGCAGTGCCGGGGTCCCCACGCTGCTGATGTGGCGTTTTCTCCCGCTCGCGGCGGTGCTGCTCCCGATTGTCTGGCTCTCCGCCCGCCGCCGGAACGCGATGCCGACACCGCGGGCTCTCGGCAGGCAGGTGGTGATCGGGATGCTCTCCCAGAGTGGCTACCTGTTGTCGGTGTACTGGGCAGTCGATCTCGGCGTGAACACCGGAACAACTGCGCTGATCGACGGTATTCAGCCGCTGGTGGCTGCCGCGCTGCTCGGTCCGGTCCTCGGTGTCGCAGTCCCGCGTATGCAGTGGGTCGGGTTGGCGATCGGAATGGGCGGCGTCGCGATGGTCACGGCAGCCGATGCCGGGGCCGGTACATCGGCGCCGTGGTGGGCGTACGCGATGCCGTTCCTGGGGATGCTCAGCCTGGTTGCATCCACCTTCGTCCAGCAACGCGCTCCCACGTCTACACCGCCACTGCAGGCTTTGGCCATCCACTGCTCAACCAGCGCAATAGTTTTCACAACTCTGGCGATCGTCTCGGATGCTGCCGTACCGCCGAGTATCAGCACATTCTGGATCGCGTTGCTCTGGTTGATCGTGTTGTCCACCTTCGGTGGTTACGGGCTGTACTGGTTGTTGCTCCGCCGCATCGGCATTACGTCCGTCAACACCCTGATGTTCTTGATCGCCCCCGTCACCGCGGTCTGGGGCGCACTGATGTTCGGAGAATCCTTCACTCCGTTCACCGCGCTCGGCTTGGCGGTGGGCATCGTCGCCGTCGTCGTGGTCACCCGGGTGGGCAATCGCCCGAAGAAGCAGGACGAGGGCACGGATTCCTGCCCGGCGAGAGCTTCGATCACGTCGCGCTGATGAAGGCCGATCGGGATGTGAACCGCTCGCGGAGCGCGGTGAGGTGCTCTGCGGTGAGCTTCAGTCCGTTGATTGCGTAGTCCTCGACGGTGCCGAAGTGCGTGCGCATTTCGTCGAGAGCTGCGTCGAAATAGCTGTCACGGACTCCGAGGAGGGGTCGTAGCACTTCTGCGTCAACGCCTTTGCTCGCGGCGAAGTCGAGGATCGGTTCTGTCATGGGAGCCAGATCGGTGTTCGTCTCCAGGTAGTCGGCGCGTACATCGGCTTCGTCGGCCCCGAGGAGGAGTAGGAAAGAGGTCGCGGCCCACCCGGTTCGATCCTTGCCGGTGGTGCAGTGGAAAAGTGCTGCCCCGGAGCGTTTTTCGTCGATGAGGTCGAGGTAGAACGTGCGATAGGCGTCGAGAGCGGACGGCAGGCTGACGAAGTTGCGGTTGGCTTCCTCCATCTGTGCGATCCCACGTCCATCGCTGATGGTCTCGGCGTATGCGACCGGGTCCGTCATGAGTAGTCCAGTGGCCGCGGCGTTTTGGGCATTGTCGGCAAGTACGTCGAGCCAGACTGTGCGCGTCGAGTCAGGGAGATTGTCGAGTGCGCCGTCGCGCTCGGCGGCGGTCCTCAGGTCGTATACCGTCCGGACGTCCAAGTCGGCGACCGCGGCAAGGTCGTCGCCGTCGAGTTTCGCCAGAGTCGCCGAACGATAGAGCGCGCCCGCGCGGACGGTGCCGTCTGCAACAGGAATGCCACCGAGGTCCCGGAAGTTCGGAGCGGACTTCAGGAGAACGCGGCGATCGAGCGGGTGAGTTGGCATGGCTGACTCCTTGTGGGTTCCGTTTCCGAACTGATCATTCATGCCTTCTGCACACTGCGCACGAGCTTTTCGGCATTGCGTCTCTTCATCCACTTGTCGATGACGAGAGCCATGAAGATCCACCCGCCCAATGCCGTGATCACCCACACGATGATCGGGGCGAGGATCCAGGACCCGACGCCGCTGATCTCGATACCGTCGGGGACCAGGGTCGCAACCCAGAGCGCGAGCAGTGTGGCGACCAAGCCGACACCACCCGCCAGCGGAGCTGCGTAGTGCAGTGCCACGCTGAGCACGAATGGGCCGAGAATCATGTGTGCGAGGGTGAATACACCGATAGCGGCCAAGAAGCCGTTCACGCTCAGGCTGACCCCGGGAAGAGCAAAATGCACGACGATCAGCGCGATCGCGCCGAGAACACATTGCGAAATGAGCTGAAATAACAGACGCATGGCTTGTACCTCCGTGATCAGGTCGAGTCACCCGAGAGTGGTGTGTGCGTGGGGAACGCTTTGCTGCAGGGCTTCGGGACGAGGCGCCGTCCAGGTGCCGTCGAGCACGGAGGGACGGGGGCGGTACAGGCGCAGTACGTAGTTCCAACCGGGCATGATGGGCAGTGCGTTCGCGACGCCGTCGAGATGGACCCCGAAGCGAATGGTGGTGCTGCCGTCGGAGTCTGGGGTGGCCGTGAGGCTGTTGATGCTGTTGACGCCCAGAGCGTTCTCTTCGAAGTATCCGGCCGCGTTGTACAGCGAGACCGACCAGAACGCATCCACGGGAACATCGTTCAGGCGGAGACGGTATTCCCCGACCGGGAGACGTTCGTCGAAGTTGACGTAGGTGGCCTCGTACTCGGGAAGGCCACCCCAGCCGGATGCGGTACCGAGCAGGTGCCTGATCGGATCGACTTCCGCAGCGGTACCGAATGAATGGTCGTACGTGGTGATGCCACGCGCGAGTGCGAGGAGTGCGTCGCGGGTCTCGGTCTGCGATTGCTCGTCGTAGTCGGGCAACGGGAACTCTCCCGTTCCGCCGCCGTCGATGTTGAGGGCGTCTTGCAACCGGTTCACCTCGGCGACGTCTTCGGGGCTGTTCGGATCGACGAGGATGCGCACGATCAGTGCGGCGTAGTCGGTTCCGACCAATTCGCGCGTGAGCAGGTGCTCTCCCGGATCGCGCAGGATGACGGGACCGAAGTGATCTTGACTGACCACCCACACGGAGATGTAGCGCTTGCCGGTATCGGGCACCGTGATCGTGACGTTCTCGCGCACGTCGATGATCGCGCTGCTGTACAGAGTGTCGCGGTTCTGGCGGATGATCGGCTGGTGGTCGAGTGACCCGAGATCACGAGTGTGGTTCCACGTGCCCAGGCCGACGCCCGCGGCCAGGCGAGCGAACATGAGATCGGATTCTGCCCGATTGAAGTTCAGGACGTTGACGGCGATCGTGGACATAGCGGGTTCCAATCGGTGTCGGGTATGGAAGCGAGAGCGGGAATCCCTCGCCTCTGTCGGGGTGAATCAGCCGAGCAGTCGCGCTTTCGCGGCTTGGAATTCGGCCTCACTCAGCAGGCCTTGTGATTTGAGGTCGCCGAGTTTCTGCAATTCAGCGACGAAATCGACCGGGGAGGCGGGTGCGGGTGTGGGCATCGGGAGTACGGCCTGCTGCTGGGCGAATTCGTACTGCGCCTGCTCGTATTCGGCTTGGGCTCTCCTTTGCCGGCGGGTGGCCATGCCGTCGCTGACGGCGGTCGCAGTACCGGTCACGACCGCGGTGCGTGCGGCGAGGCCCAGCAGTCCGGGGCGACCTCTTCTCGGGATGTACGGCATGTCAGACCTCCAGTTTCGGGCTGATCGTGTCCATGAGGGCATTGACGACCGGGGCGGGTATCCGCTCGTAGCCCAGTAACACCGCGCCGGACGCCGCGGTGCGTGCGGCGAGCTCACGCTGATAGACCAGCTCGAGCGCGACCAGCAGCGCTGCAGCGCCGGTGGGAATGGCTGCCGCGAGTTCGGTGATGTCCTCATGCCCGAGCAGACCGGACGCGCCGAGCATCTCGACGTTGATCTCGAAGCCGTTCGGCAACTCCTCGACTTCGATGAGGGTGAGTTCACCGTCCTCGGACTTGGAGATGACGATCAGATCGAGCAGCCGCACCAGGCCGGTATCCGTAAGGTCGGTCAGTGCGGAGAGCGCGGCCGGGTCGAGGCTCTGCCCAGGCAGGCCGAGAAGGTAGAAGTCGACGGGGCCGAAACGCGCGGCACTCACGAGAGGACCTTCAGCTTGAGTGCGGCGAACTCGTCCTCGCTGATCGCTCCGGCTTCGAGCAGTGCTGCGGCTGCGGCGATCTCCTCGCTGGGGCTCTTCCCCGCGACCTCGCGGATATACGATTCGGCGGCCTTCTCGGCGTCGCGTGCGGCCTTGTTGCTGCGTTCCGTCATCCCTTCGCCGCGGGCGACGAGATAGACGAGCGCGGTGAGGATGGGCAGGAAGAGTAGGAAGAACACCCAGACGGCCTTCAACCAACCGCTGAGCTTGTGGTCGCGGAACAGGTCGGCGATGATCGCGAACAGCGCGAAGAGATATCCGATGAAGACGGTTGCCCACAGCATCCAGCCGAGGCTTTCCCAGAAGCTCATGTGTCTTATCCGTTTCGTGTCAGGCCTGCGCACCGGGATTCCGCCGACTAGCGCATTTCGGTTGATTCCGGCAATTCTCACTGGTTTCCGCAGGCTTCGATCGCGGTCTCATCCGAAGCGGATGAGACCGGATTTCCACGGACATCGAACGTCTCGAGTATCTTCGACACATGATCGAAGCCGTGCGTGACGCACTCGCCTCTGGTGAGGCGGAGCAGGCTCGACGAGTCCTGCGGAAAAACTGGCTTCGTTTGATTCTCGAATCTCATACCAGGGAACTCGAGCAGCTCTGCCTTGCTCATCCCGATCCCCACGATCCGCACATCCTGCTGATACGGGCGTGCTGCCGCGATCTCAGCGGTGATCCGTACGGCGCTGAGTTTCTCCGCGGGCAGGGTCTGCGGGTGGCGTCCGACGATTTTGTCGTCTGCTTCACCGACCTGCTGCTCGCTCCGGACACCTCGACCAAGGCCGTCATCGCCGATCGCGCTCGCCACGCGCTCGCCCAGTGCGAGCCCGAGGACGATTACCCGTCCGCGCTCTTCCTCCTCGGGTGGACCGAGATCAGGCTTCGTCGTGACCTTCCTCGTGCCATCGCGCTACTTCGCTCGGCCGGCGACGAGGCGCAGTTGCAGTCGCGTACGGAGACGTTGCGTCTCGCACAATCCAATTTGGCTTTCGCGCTCACCCACGCAGGGGTATTCACCGAAGCCGAACAGATCCTCGACGGCCTTCCTGCTCGAGAGGTGGCGTCCGACTGGGAACGCTTCGAAGGCGGTCTCCCACAGTCGAATCGAGGGTGCATCGCCTACTGGCGTGGTGACTTCGACGAGGCGATCGCTCAGTTCGACTCGATCATCGAGGAGGGCAGCCCCGGAACCAATTTCGAGGCGCTCGCCCGTCTGTACCTGGTGATGAGCCTGATCGCTCTGAACCGGGAAGACCGGTACCACAACGCCGCTCGTCTGCTGCGAGGCGTGAGCACTGCGGACAAGCACGGCATTCCTTGGGATACGCTGCGGCGCGTCACCACGGCCTGGCTCGCCCACGCTCAAGGACAGGACGAGCAAGCTCGCCGCATCGCAATGCCCACGCTGACCAGAACAGGTGCTGCGGTCGCTCACGCGCTTCTCGCGGAGCTCTACCGAGTCATGGGGGATCCGGAACCGTCGGCTCAAGCGCTTCGCTTGGCAACCTCGGCCGCGCTGCCGCGATATGCGCTGGTGAGCACCCTTGTCACGTCTGCCGCCCTGAGCTCCGTCGCCGGGCGTGGACCGCAGGCGCACGAGCAGTTGGATCGTGCGCTGGCGGAAGCAATCCCCGAGCGGATTCTCGCCCCATTTCTGAGCGGCGATCCGGTAATCGTCGATCTGTTGAACGCGCACGCAACACAGGGGTCGAGACACCAGGAGCTCCTGCGCACGATTCTGGAAAAACGGGGCCAGCTCTCTGCCAAACTCGCCGGAGTCCTGACGGAACGTGAGAAAGAGATCCTCACTTTTCTGCGAACTACGATGACTGCAGACGAGATCGCTGCGCACCTCGGCATCGCCTATCCCACTGTGAAGACTCACATTCGCTCGATCTACCGCAAACTAGGCGTGACCAAACGGCGTGCCGCTGTTCAAGCAGCCGACAACCTAGACCGCGGGGTCGGGGGCAATTCCGCGGCGGAGGCTGCGAACCGTCAGATCCAAGGCTTGTAGTCGCGTCCCGGAACCGCGGTTCACGTAGTCCATCGACGTGTAGAGCAGTGACCACAGCAGGTTCTGCACCCAGTCCGAACCCATGTCGGGGTCGATGGAACCGTCGGAGTGTCCGCGCTCGATGGCATCGGTGACTGAGTCGTCGTTCGACGCGGACTCGGCAAACGAATCTTCTTGATACACACCGGGAGTGAAGAACAGGACCGTCAAGAGGTCGGCCAGTTCGAAGTATTCATGGCACAGGCGAACCAGTGCTTCGGCTCCGGTACCCTCGCCGAGTCGAGCTGCTGCTGCGGCCTCTCCGACGGCACGAGTGGCCTCGGCCGCGACTGCGTCGACCAGGTCTGACCGTTCGGGAAAGTAGCGGTGCAAAGTGGTCCGGCCGACCTTTGCGGCCGAAGCGATCTCGCTGAGGGTCGCAGCAGGCTTGGATGCGAACACCGAAACGGCAGCATCGAGGATGGCCTTCCGTGTGCGCTCGCGGGTCGCGCTTTGTTCTGGTGCGCTGTGGATCGTTGTCACGAATCCGAAGCGTAGCCGTGTCCGGTTTCGGTATCCAGTGTTTCCGAATCGGAATTTCTCTTGCCCTTTATGGAACATTCGTGTTCCATAAATTCATGCTTGAATCCGACGCTTCTCAGCCCGCACCGAAATGGAGCAATCTCCGCGTCCTCTCGGAGTTTGCTCGACCGCATCTGCCGTCGCTCCTCCTCGGATTGGTATTGGCGCTGTGCGGCTCGGCGGCGACGCTGGCAACGCCGATGGTCACCAAGTGGGTTCTCGACACCCTCGATACCGGTGCGTCGCTGAAAGGACCTATCCTCACGCTCGTCGTCCTTCTGATCGTCGGTGCCGTGCTCGGTTGTGCTCAGTGGATCGTTCTCGGAACCGCCGCCGAGAAGGTTGTCTTCGACGCCAGGTCGTCGCTGGTGAGGCGATTCCTCGCTGCGACGGTGCCGTCGCTGCAATCGCGATCCGTGGGTGAATTGGTCACCCGGGTCACGTCTGACACCTTGTTGCTGCGGGAGGCTGCGTCGTCGGCCGCGGTGAATATTCTGAACGCAGCCGCGTTGACCATCGGAACGATTGTTCTGATGGGCGTACTGGATCTGCCGTTGTTGGGCGTCACCATGGTGGCAATCGTGTTCGCCTCCATACTCTTTGCGGTTCTGATGCCTCGGATTTCCGCAGCGGAAGCACGAACCCAGGAATCGCTCGGTCAGCTCGGCGGCGTTCTCGAGGGTGGCTTGCGTGCGATCCGGACGGTCAAGGTTTCCCTCGCCGAGGATCGCGTCGGGGCTCTGGTGACGAACAACGCGTCCGATGCGAAAAAGCATGCGATCACGGCGGTGCGAGTGTCGGCAACCGCGTGGACTGTCGCGTGGACCGCCATTCAAGGATCGATCATTGCCATCCTGGGCTTCGGTGCCTGGCGAGTCGCCGACGGCGAAATGGCAGTCTCGACGCTCATCGCGTTTTTGCTCTACGCCTTCACCCTGATGGGGCCGGTGTCGGAGCTTGCGCAGAACGTGACCTCCGTTCAGTCGGGAATCGCGGCAGCTATCCGGATTCGCGAGATGCAGTCGTTGCCCACCGAGCAGTACGACGAGGTCGTGGACGTGGTCGCGAAAACGAGCGCTGCCGCGCCGCTGATCGAGTTGCGCGACGTCACCGTGAGCTACCACGGATCGAACCAGCCGGCGTTGCGCGATGTCTCGCTGGTCATTCCGACGCGTGGGCACATGGCCATCGTCGGCCCGTCGGGCGCAGGAAAGACGACCTTGCTCTCGACCGTGCTGCGATTTGTCGAACCTCGATCGGGTGAGGTTCTCCTGCATGGAGTCGGTTACGACGCGCTCGATCACCGCGCTGTGCGCGAGAGTCTCGCGTACGTGGAGCAGGAGACACCGGTGGTGCCCGGAACGATTCGGGAGAACGTCGTCTTCAGCCATCCCGATGCGACGGACGAAGAAGTCCAGGCCGTTCTGCGCTTGCTCCGGCTGGACGACGCGATCGAGGCCCTGCCCAACGGACTCGACACCGCTCTGACGGCCACTTCGCTGTCGGGCGGCCAACGTCAGCGGATCGCGATGGCGCGCGCAGTTCTGCGGCCGAGTGCTTTGCTTCTGCTCGACGAAGCCACTGCCCAGGTCGACACGCTCACCGAAGCCGCGATTGTCGACGCGATCAACGAACGTGCGCGCACCGGGGCCGTGGTGACTATCGCTCACCGGCTCTCGACGGTGCGTGACGCCGACTGGATCGTGGTCATGGAAGACGGTCGGATCCGCAACATCGGCAACCATGACGAGCTCATGGACAAGGACGATCTGTACCGCGACATGGTGGTTGCCGGCCGGCTCGATCAGGGCGAGGCGATGCTCGAAGATTGTTGACCCGACGCGTCGGCGTGTGCGAGAGTGCTGATACCGAGCGATCGCTCGGTCGGGATGTTCTTTCGGAGGTGGCTGGTGGCAATCGATCTGACGTACGCGCCCGAGGTGGTGGCGCTGATCGAGAAGACGCGCGACTTCACGCGCAACGTAGTGCTCCCCATCGAAGACGAACACGCCGGTGACATCGCCGTCGCGGGTGGCGATGCCATCCGCATCGAGATGCAGGCGGCAGCAAAAGAAGCCGGTGTCTTCGCACCGCATGCACCGATCGAGTACGGCGGCCACGGACTCAACATGAGTGATCGCGCGCCTGTCTTCGAGGAAGCCGGCTACTCGCTCTTCGGGCCGACGGCGCTCAACATCGCTGCGCCGGACGAGGGCAATGTTCACATGCTGGCCCACATCGCGAACGAAGCACAGAAGCAGCAGTTCCTCGCGCCGCTCGCAAGCGGGGACATGCGGTCGGCATTCGCCATGACCGAACCCGCGCCGGGAGCGGGATCCGATCCCTCGGCTTTGAACACCCGCGCCGAGAAAGTCCCCGGTGGCTGGAAGATCAACGGTAAGAAATGGTTCATCACCGGCGCCGACGGCGCCGGATTCTTCATCATCATGGCGCGCACCTCCGGTGAGCCCGGGCAGCGCGGCGGAGCGACCATGTTCCTGGCGCCGACGGACACTCCCGGCCTGGTAGTGGGTCGACACATCGACACCCTCGACAAGGCCATGATCGGCGGGCACTGCGAGGTCACGTTCGAGGATCTCTTCGTACCCGACGAGGCCGTTCTCGGTGAGGTCGATCAAGGTTTCGCCTACGCGCAGGTTCGCCTCGGTCCCGCCCGCATGACGCACGTGATGCGCTGGCTCGGTGCAGCGCGCCGCGGCCACGACGTCGCCGTGGCCAGGGTTGCCGAACGAGAAGGCTTCGGCTCGAAACTCGGTGATCTCGGAATGATCCAGAAGATGGTCGCCGACAACGAGATCGACATCGCAGCCAGCCGCGCACTTCTGGTGCAGGCCTGCTTCGAACTCGATCAGGGCGGGCACGCGAGCAACGCGACGTCCATCGCCAAGACCTACGCTGCCGAGGCGATCTTCCGGATCGTGGACCGCTCCATTCAGATGTGTGGCGGAATGGGCGTGTCCGGCGATCTGCCGCTGGCACGCTTGTCCCGCGAAGTGCGTCCCTTCCGCGTCTACGACGGCCCGTCCGAGGTTCATCGCTGGGCAATTGCGAAACGTGTTGTCGGAGCTGCGAAGCGCGCTGCTCGGGAGGAGTCGAAGTGACGGACTTTCCAGGACTCGATCTCGCGGCGCTCCACAAGTATCTGCAAGCCGCAGGCGTCGAGGTGAGCGGTGAGTTGCGAGCCGAACTGATTTCAGGCGGCAAATCCAATCTCACCTACGGAATCTTCGACGACAACTCGAAGTGGATTCTCCGTCGTCCACCCACGGCCGGCCTCACGCCGTCGGCGCACGACGTTGCGCGTGAGTTCCGAATCACCTCGGCGTTGCAGAACACCGCCGTGCCGGTCGCGCCGACCGTCGTGCTGTGCGAGGACGCCTCGGTGATGGGTGCGTCGTTCACGGTGGTCGAGTTCGTCACCGGTCAAGTGATCCGAACCAAAACCGAGTTGGAAGCTGTTCCGGCAGCGCAGGTCACGCAGTGCACCGACGAGTTGGTGCGTGTTCTCGCTGCCCTGCACGACGTCGACTACACCGCAGTGGGTCTCGGCGAACTCGGCAGACCCGACGGTTACGTAGCCCGCCAGGTGAAGTTGTGGGCCGGTCAATGGTCACGCGTCAAGACCGAGGACTCGGCCGACGTTGACAGGTTGGCGTCGAGCCTCGCGGAATTGATTCCGGCGGAATCAGCCTCGTCGATCGTGCACGGCGACTACCGGATCGACAACACGATTCTCGCGGCGAACGACGTCACCAAGGTTGCCGCAGTGGTGGACTGGGAACTGTCGACGCTGGGCGATCCGCTGGCGGACATCGCGATGATGTGCGTCTATCGGCATCCCGCGCTGGATCTGGTTCTGGGTGAGCCTGCCGCGTGGACGAGCCCGTCGCTACCGTCCGTTGTCGATCTGGCGCAACGGTATTCGTCCGTTTCGGGTCGTGAACTGGCGCATTGGAACTTCTACATGGCGCTCGGGTTCTTCAAACTCGCCGTCGTGGCGCAGGGCATCGATCACCGATTCCGAGCAGGAGCCACCGTCGGCGGGGGATTCGACAAGGCTGGATCTTCTGTGCCGGAACTGATCTCGGCCGGACTCAACGCACTGCAAGGGAAATTCGAATGACTCGATCAGCACTGGTCACCGGCGCCTCCAAGGGAATCGGGCTCGGCATCGCAACGCGCTTGGCTTCGCAAGGGTACGGGCTGACCATCACGGCGCGTGATGCCGAACGGCTCGCCGTTGTCGCCGAAGAACTTACGCGCGCCGGATCGCCGAACGTCGTCGTCTCGGCCGGCGACATGGCGGACGAGAACTTCGCCGCAGCACTCGTCGCCACACACAGTGAGCGATTCGGCTCCATGAGGGCTCTCGTCCTCAACGCCGGAGTGGGAACCAGTGGGCGAGTGGTGGATTACCCGATGCGACGTTTCGACAAGACCGTTGCCGTCAATCTCCGGACACCGTTTGCACTATTGCAAGCGTCGCTGCCGCTCCTGCGTACAGCGGCGGACGCGGACCTTGCCGGCGGAGCGAAGGTGATAGCTCTCGCCTCGATGGCCGGTGTGTATGCCGAGAGCGGCCTGGCCGTCTACGGAGCCACCAAAGCTGCGCTGATTTCGATGGTCGAGGCACTCAACGCCGAGGAATCCGGAAACGGCGTCAGTGCGACGGCCATCGCTCCCGGTTACGTCGACACCGACATGTCGGCATGGACACACGATCGGATCACACCGGACACCATGATCAAGGTCGACGACATCGTGGAGTTGGTGGACGGTCTGCTCAAGCTCTCGTCTCGAGCGGTCGTTCCGAAGGTCGTCATGGCGCGGGCCGGGACCAACGGCTACTCCGCCTGAAATTTCAATCCAGCTTGGCTTCGCCCCGCTTGCGAAAGAAGTGAAAGCCAGGCACCCCGACGATCGCCTGCCGCAGGTCCTTGACCACTCCGAGGAGTTCGTGGATCTCGGGCGAGACGGAGTCCAAGGTTCCGAGGATGGGCAGCACCGCGGCCACCCGATCGGTGAGCTCCGGTAGTTGGTCGATCAGCTTGATCGCGGCGCTGACCTCTGCCTCGGAAAGGTCGTCGGCGAACCTGGCGGCCAGCGGCGCGAGCTGTAGGGCGATGGGCTCGTAGATCTCGAGGAGTTGTCCCGCGATGTCCGACGTCTGCTCGACGGCCTCGACCAGTGTCTCAGCGCGAACGGTCACGGCGGCGGCTCCGATGACGACGCGGTCGGCGTTGTCGGCGATCTGGTTGATGCGCGCCACCAACCTCTCGACCGAGAAGAGGAGCGCCTCGAGTCGAGTGGGCAGGGTGACCGCAAATGCGACCGTGGACAGGGACCAGTGCACCACGTCGCCGACGGAGCGGACGACGGTGGAGCTGCCGGGCAAAACTAGAGCCATCCCTCGATACTGCCTGATGTGACGTCAAAGTACAGGTAAATCTCACATTCACGAGGCCCGCGGCGTCTTCGAGGTGTCGGTGCCGGCGCGGACAATCACTTCACCCGCTGCCTGCCGCACCGCGCAACCTGGAAGGATCGAGACATGACGGCTATCCGTACGCACACTGTGATCGACTCGCCGATCGGAGCGTTGACGCTGGTAGCAGCAGGTGACGACCTCTGCGGTCTGTACATGGCGGAGCATCGCCACAAGCCGGACGAGTCCACGTTCGGTGATCGTTCCTCGGCGGTCTTCGGTGAAGTCGAATCGCAGCTCACCGAGTACTTCGAGGGTGATCGCACGGAGTTCTCCGTGCCGTTGGCGCCCGTGGGCACCGAGTTCCAGAAGCGGGTGTGGGACACCTTGCGAACGATCCCGTACGGCGAAACCTGGACCTACATGGAGCTCGCGCAAACTTTGGGTAACCCGCTTGCGATCCGTGCTGCCGCCGCGGCAAACGGCAAGAATCCGATCAGCATCATCGTTCCCTGTCATCGTGTGGTCGGTAGCGACGGAAGCCTGACCGGTTTCGCCGGCGGCCTCGAACGTAAGCGGTTCCTGCTCGACCGCGAGCACGGCGGCGAATCGGATGTCCTCTTCTGATGCGCTCGGCTCACAATTCGGTGATCGGGAACGTCTACCGGTCGTGACACTCAAACCGTTCGAAGACGTCGTGACCGAATACGGTGCAGTGGTCCTCCGTGTCTGCCGCGCGGTGGTCGGGCCCGTCGACGCCGAGGACGCGTGGTCCGAGACGTTCATCGCGGCGATGCGGGCATACCCGGATCTGAACCCGGACGCGAACATCGAAGCCTGGCTGGTCACCATCGCGCACCGCAAGGCAATCGACATCACCCGAGTGCGTGCCCGCGTGGCCGTGCCGACAGACGACGTTCCGGAGTTGCCGACGCGAATCGGCGTGCCGGGCACGTGGGATCACGAACTCTGGAACGCACTCGAACAACTACCACTCAAACAACGTGCGGCGGTCGCCTATCACTTTCTGGGTGGGCTGCCGTACGCAGAGATCGCGGACATCCTCGGCAACACGCCGGCAGCCGCCAGACGCGCGGGTGCCGACGGTATCGCCACCCTACGAAGAACCTACTTGTCCGCTACCGCTGCGGAAGGGAGTCACTCATGAGTAACGATGTGTTCGAGGCACTTCCAGCCGTTGACGCCGACGCCATGATCCGCCTACGGGCGCGCCTGGCTGCGCAGGCGTCCGAAGCCGAATTGATCGACGTGGCATATCGAACCGTCGATTCGCCGGTCGGAAAGCTGCTGCTGGCGGCAACTGATGTCGGCCTGGTGCGGGTTGCCTTTGCCGTCGAAGGGCACGACCTCGTTCTGGAACGATTGGCGGACACCGTCAGCCCTCGTGTGCTTCATTACCCGCGCAGGCTGGACACTGTCGCTCGCGAGTTGGACGAGTACTTTGCCGGTGCGCGTCGAGAATTCGATCTGCGCTTGGATTTCCAACTCGCGAAAGGGTTTCGACGCGAAGTGTTGCGTCATCTTCCCGAGATCGAATACGGCCACACTGCAAGCTATTCGGTGGTCGCAGCAGCGTCGGGAAGCCCGCGTGCGGTGCGTGCCGTCGGGACCGCATGCGCAAAGAATCCGCTGCCGTTGGTGGTCCCGTGTCACCGCGTGGTGCGCAGCGACGGCAGCCTCGGGCAGTACGCCGGCGGCCCCGAACTGAAAGCGATTCTGCTGGATCTGGAAGCCGGCCGGTGAGCGCAGTGACGCTGCGCTTTCAGGCGCCCTATGCAGTCGAACCGCTCACCGGTGCCCTGCGGGCTCACTGCGTCGCAGGCCTCGAGCGTCACGACGACGGTGTTCACACCAGAGTCGTACCGTTGCCTTCCGGACCCGTTGTCGTGTCGGTGTCGTGGACCGACGACGGTGTCGTCGTGGATTCCGATGTGCCGGTAACGGATTCCGCAGTGCTGGAGGTGATCGTGCGCCGTTGGCTCGACCTCGACGCCGATCACACTGCTGTCGAAGCGGCGTTCGGTAGTGATGAGTTGTTGGCCCCACTTGTTGCCGCCCGTCCAGGATTGCGTGTGCTCGGTTCGGTGGACGGGTTCGAGACCGCAGTGCTCACCGTTCTGGGACAACAGGTTTCGCTCGGCGCGGCGAGGACGTTCGGTGGTCGTTTTGTCAGCGCATTCGGAGCGCCGGTGCAAGGGGATTTTCTTGCCTTCCCTGATCCGGACGTGGTTGCAGCGCAATCAACCGAGGGCATACAGAAAGCCGTCGGATTGACCACAGCGCGCGCAAGAACAGTGCACACGCTGGCAACTGCGGTAGCGAACGGCCTCGACCTCTCCTGGAATGCGGATCCTGTCCAATTTCGGCGAGAGCTGTTGGCGCTAAAGGGGATCGGACCGTGGACCGCTGACTATCTCACCGTCCGGATTCTCGGTGATCGCGACGCATTCGTACCCGATGATCTGGTGTTGAAACGTGCGCTGGGGGTCTCGACGGCCAAAGAAGCCGCAGCGTTGTCCGAGCGCTGGCGACCCTTGCGAGCCTACGCGCTCTTTCATCTGTGGACCAAGGAAGCGTTTCTGTAGTCGGTCAGTCTTTCGCGCGCGCCAGTTCGGACGGCCACCAAATACGTTTCCCGATGTCGTGAGAGAGTGCCGGCACCAGGACGCTGCGCACGATGATCGTATCGAGCAACACACCGAAGGCCACGGCAAATCCGATCTCGGCGAGGAAGACCAGTGGCAGGATGCCCAGTACGGCAAATGTTGCGGCCAAGACGATTCCGGCTGACGTGATCACACCGCCCGTCACCGCAAGACCGCGCAGTACACCTGCACGGGTGCCGAATTCTCCGGTCTCCTCCCGGACTCTGGTCATCAGGAAGATGTTGTAGTCGATACCCAGCGCGACGAGGAAGACGAAGGCGAACAGCGGGAACGATTGATCCGCCCCGGCGAACCCGAATACGTGTGTGAAGAAGAATCCGCTCACACCGAGGGTCGCCGCGAATGAAAGCACCACGGTGACAATCAGAATCACCGGGATCAGCAGAGCGCGGAGCAAAGCGGCCAGAACCAGGAAGATCACCACCAGCACGATCGGGATGATCAGGTTTCTGTCGCGGACCGAGGCCGCCTGGACATCAAGGGTGGTGGCCGTGCTGCCGCCGACGAGCGCGTCGGCGCCGGGCACGTCGTGGACGGCAGTCCGCAGTCGCTTGACAGTTTCGAGTGCCTGCGGCGAATCGTAAGAGTCGGCGAGGGTTGCATTGATCATGGTTCGGCCGTCGATCGGTGCAACGGTGAAAGCCGCAGGGGCGCAACCCGCAGCGGCGGCTTGTGCGACGGCAGCGGGGTTGGTCTTGATCAACTCGCTGACCTTTGCGACGTCCACCTGGGTGCAGACGGCGCCGGGATCCTGCGAGATACCTTCGACGCCGCTGGCTGCTTTGATGACGGCGTCGGCCTGGTCGGCGTTTGCGGTGATCACGGCCGGTGCGCCGGCTCCGGGATCGAACTTCGAGTCGTAGAGTTCTTGTCCGACAACAGCGTCGGGACGATTGGTGAAGCTTTCGGTGGATGTCAGGCCATCGGTTTTGAGACTGCCGATCCCGGCCGCGAACAGGATGATCAACAACACTGTGGCGCCGATCCACAGTGGGCGGTCCTTGCTACCGACGGCCTCGGCGATCTTGCCCCACATCCCGTGCGTCGTAAGGTCTGCGGCGTGATCGACCTTGGGCTTGCGCGGCCAGAAGACCCACCGTCCGGTGGCGGCCAGAGCGACCGGCATGAACGTCATCATCACCAGGTAGGTGCAGGCGATGCCGATGGCGGCGACGGGTCCGAGGCTCTTGTTGGAGTTGAGTTGAGAGAACGTCAGGCAAAGCAGACCGAGAATCACGGTGACAGCCGAAGCGGTGATGGCCGGCGCAGACTCGCGCCAGGCCTTGATCATCGCGTCGAAGCGGTTGGGATACGTGTGCAATTCTTCGCGATAGCGAGAGATCAAGAGTAGGGCGTAGTCGGTACCGGCACCGATCACCAACACGAAAAGGATGCCTTGAGATTGTCCGGTCAGAGTGAGTAATTCGGCTTTCGCGAGGAAATAAATGACCATCGACGACAAGCCGATGGCGAGGAGCGCGGAGAACAGCGGGAAGAACCACAACACCGGCGATCGGTACACGACAAGCAGGATGAGGATCACGACCAGGAGTGCCGCGCCAAGGAGCGCTCCGTCCAGACCGGCAAAGGCGTCGATGAACGCAACGAGTAGCCCACCTGGCCCGGCTGGGAGTACCTCGACATCACCAGCTGCTTGTTTTGCTGCGTCGATGACGTTCTGCTCGGTGGTCGCCAGGACATCACCTGCCACGGCGGTGTCACCGTCTTTGGCCACGAGTGGCACGAAGATCGACGCAGTTGTGCCGTCGGCGGAGTACTGAGTGGGCTGCATACCGTCGGCGTCTACTCCGGAGATGCCGGCAATGGCGCCGTAGGCCGAGTTGATTGCAGATTTGTCCGCCTCGGTGAGGGCCGAATCTCGATGGAACAGAACAAATCCAGGGATCGTCTCGACTGCGAGGAAGTTCGCGGATTGGTTGCTGACGATTGTCGATTCGGCGGAACTCGGGAGGTACGAGGCGTTGTCGTTCTTTTGAACCTCGGCGAGCTTGCCTTGGAAAGAACCGCCGAATCCGCCTGCGACGAAGGCGAAGATCGCAAGGGCGATCACGGTGAAGATCGGCAGGCGAAGCCGTTTGACCGCTCCGTGCTCGTTCCGTTCTGCGTCAGTTGTATCCAGCTTGGTCATGGTTCTCCTCGAACGCAGTCGACCAGCACCAACAAAGCAACGTTTTCCAGTAGAACACGCAATACGGGTGCGGTGGAACCACTTGGCGTGGAATTGACGACGCTACGAAGTGCCTTTGCCGTAAGTCTCGCGGGCTGCGACGTCCATGGGAAAACGGACGACTGTGTCGCCGAACAACAATCGAGTTGCCGAAGCCGCGGCGGCCAGCACGTGGGCGGTACCTGACTCAGGATTTCGGGTATGCACGACTACCTCGTCGTGCTGGAAGAAGACCAACTCGCCGTCCGGATCTTCGGCGAGGCGGCGCCTGAGGTCGGCCAGGAGGCACAACGCCCACTCGGACGCAGTGGCCTGAACGACGAAGTTTCGCGTGAAACGACCGCGGGCATGAGCGTCGCCGTGGGAGTAGAAGTCGGGAGACGGTGGGGGACAGGCCCGGCCGAGCAGTGACTTCACCACCTCGCCGCGCTCACCTGCCTTGGCAGCTTGCTCGACGTACTCGACGGCGACCGGGAATCGCTTCCGCAACAAGATGAGCAGTGCTTTGGCTTCACCCGCCGTCGCCCCGTACAGGACTCCGAGGATTGCGACCTTGGCTTTTGCGCGATCCCCGCCGAAGGCTTCGGCACCGACAAGTGCGTACAGATCGTCGTCGCCGGCGGCAGCCATCATGCGGCGGTCGCCGGACATGGCGGCCAGAATTCGGGGTTCGAGCTGACCGGCGTCGGCGACGACGAACACGTGGCCCGGATCTGCGACGACGCTCGAGCGCATGGTCTTAGGAATCTGGAGGGCCCCGCCGCCCCGGCTCGCCCACCTGCCGGACACGACACCACCGGGAACGTAGATCGGGCGGAATCGATCGCCCCGCACCCAACTGTCCATCCACTGCCAACCGTTGGTGCTGTACAGCTTGGCGAGTTCGCGGTGACGTAGGAGCAGCGGCACAGCCGGATGATCGATTTCCTGCAGAAACCACTTGCGCGTCGACGGAAGTTCGATGCCCTGACGTCCGAACGCCTCGGTGATCTCCACCGAAGACGAAGGATTGACGGTGCGCCCGAAGATCTCGCTGATCTGGGCGGCAAGTTCCTGCATACGAGCGGGGAGGTCGTATCCCGTCGGCCGCGGCCCCAGTCGTTCTTCGAGGAGTTCGCGGTGCTTCTGCGTCGAGAACGGCAGGCCCGTGTGCGTCATCTCGGCGGCGCTGAGAGCGCCGGCCGATTCTGCTGCGATCAACAAGTCCAGTCGAGCGTCCGTGCCGATGGTTGCGCGCTGATCGGCGAATTCGGTGGCGACGGCGAGAGGATCGAGAACGGGTGCAGTGTCGAAGAGTCCGAGTCGATCGTCGTCGAACTCCTCGGCAGGCGGTGACGGTTTGCCGACGCGCATTCCGAGTATCGCGCGGGTCAGGGAGATGTCGTGGCACCGCTGAACCCGTACGCCTGCCCGCAGTAGCGGTGGGTACACGGTCGCCGTACTCGGCCACACCCACCGCGGGTGCTCGGCTTCCTCGATGGTGCGCACCGCTGCGATCAGGTCGGGGTATTCGACGGGATCGGCGAGCGTTCCACCGGGATCGGTCCGTAGGACAGTTGCCGTCACAGCTCCCGTGGACGTCGTACTACCGGGGACCAGGACAACTCGCACGACATCAGTGTGACGGCAGGGTCCGACACGCCATCGCTCGGCGCTGCTCAGGCCCCGACGAACCGGATGTGCTGACCCGGGCGGGCTTGGCCGAGTCGGTCGATATCTGCGTCCGCGACCACTCCGACCACCGGATACCCGCCGGTGATCGGGTGATCGGTGAGGAACACGACAGGTTGGCCGCTGGGTGGGACCTGGATCGATCCGAGCGCTACACCTTCGGTGGGGAGTTCGGCGTCATTCGTTCGTTGCAGCAGTTCGTCGGTGCCGACACGATCGAGTCGCGCCCCGATTCGGTCCGAGTCGGTCGAGACCGCCCACTGCCCCCGCAGGAGCGATTCGGGGTTGGTGAATCGATCTGCGCGCGGACCGAATACGACTCGAATGTCGAGAGTCTCGTTTGTCATCGGTGGAACTGGTGCAAGGTCGACGAGCGAGAACGCGGTCGGCGAAGGCCCGATCGGGAGAACAACCTTGGGCTCGAGAGGCGCCGGACCTATCCCGGACATGGTGTCGGTGCTGCGCGATCCCAGGATCTCGGGAACCACAATGCCGCCTCGGACGGTCAGATACGTCCGCAGGCCATTCGGTGCGTAGTCGAGGCGGACGGTCTGACCGACGTCGAGAGCGATCACGCTCGAATGCCCGACCGGAATGCCGTCGCGGTAGGCCTGTGCGGGCGCCCCGGTGAACGCGATCGTTGCCTGTTGCTGCGCTCGAATGCTCAATCCGCCCAGGAGGACCTCGACGCCTGCCGCGCCCTCGTCGTTGCCGACGAGCCGGTTGCCGAGTTTGAGCGATCGCCTGTCCGCAGCACCGGAAACCCCGACGCCCGAGCGAAGGTGTCCGGTCCGTCCGAGGTCCTGGATCAAACTCAGCGGCCCGGTGTCGAGTATCTCCAGACCGCTCATCGGTCGTCCTCGTTGACGAAGCGCACGCGGCACCCGGGCTGAACGGCGGCCGGTGGTGTGGCGTTCAGATCCCACATCACGGCGTCGGTGCTCCCGATGATCTGCCAGCCACCCGGCGATGCCCGCGGGTAGATCGCGCTGTATCCAGCGGCCAGGGCGACGGAACCGGCTGGCACTGCGGTTCGCGACTGAGTTCGACGTGGAACGTCGAGCCGAGTGTCGCCTGAAGTCAGGTAGGCGAAGCCGGGTGCGAATCCGATGAAGGCGCAACGCCACATCGCCCCGGTATGGGCCGCAACCACCTCGGAACGGCTCATTCCGAGTGACTGTGCGACGTCGTCGAGGTCGGGCCCGTCGTACCTGACGGCGATGGTGAGTGCATCCGTCTCGAAATGCTCGTCTGTGGTCGCGGCAGAATCGGTCTGCTCGAGATCGTTCAAGCGCTTCCGGACGTACGTGAGATCTGCCGCCGGGGTGCACGTGACCAGGACCGTGCGAGCTGCGGGGAGGAAGTCTTCGACCCCGACCGGGGTGTTACGCGTCAGTGCTTCGGTGAACGCGAGAACGCCAGCTTCGGAATCGAAGTCCACGAGCAATGCGCGTTCTCCCGCGGGAAGTATGCGAGTCACAGGGAGGGCTCCCTATCGACTCGAGTCCGCTCCACGTCCGCTCGCATCGCCACGATGAAACTCGCGATGGTGGCTCGCTCGGCCGCGGTGTAATTGCCGAGGGTGCTCACCGCCCGTGAAATGAGTGGGCCGAAGTAACTCTCGCCGAGTGCGACTGCGGTCGGTGTGACCTGCAAGAGCACCCGCCTGCGGTCCGCTGAATCTCGCTCCCGAGCTACGTGCCCCGCTTTGACCATCCGGTCGACCAGTGCAGTCACCGACGCCGAGTTGATCCCGAGCTGTGAGCCCAACCAACCTGGCGTCGCCGATGTGTTCGAGCGCTCGGCATCGAGAAGGCAGATCAACGCGCGCACGTCGGTGGAGTGCATTTTGTACTTGTTCGCAAAGCCGGAAACCGCCACGTTCAAGTCGACGGTCAGTGCGCGAAGCGAGTGGACGATCGCCATCGCTTCGTCTTCTGCATCGCCGACGCTCAAGGATGCCTCCAGCCCTGGTGTGTTGTCTCTTGATTGTCTACTATCTCGATAATCGAGAGAAATGGGGGTGGGGGATGGACTTCAATCGCGCATACGACGCCGTACTGACCAAATGGCCGCAGAAACCGCTGGGTGTGGACCTCGCGGGGCGGTTCGGTAGCACTCACGTGAACGTCTGTGGACCTGCAGACTCGCGGCCGTTGATCCTTCTGCCCGGGGGAGGTGCCACTTCGACGGTGTGGTTCGACAATGTTGGGGCGCTGTCGAAATCCCGGCGTGTTTTTGCCGTCGACACGCTGGGTGATGCCGGACTCAGCATTCCGAATGGTGATCGGATGAAGTCCGTCGCCGATCTGATCGAGTGGATGGACTCGATAGTCGATTGCACCGGGGTCGACACCGTCGATGTGATCGGACATTCCTACGGCGCGATGATTGCGTTGGCCTTTGCGCTGCATCGACCGGAACGTCTCGGCAAACTTGTTCTGCTCGACCCTAATTCGAGTTTCTCCGGCATGAAGGCGGGCTACCTTCTGCATGCGCTTCCGCTGTTGCTCTCCCCGTCGCGAGCACGCCGACGGCGACTGTTGGAATGGGAGACAGGCGAGTTGAGTATCGACTCCGACTGGCTGTCTCTTGTGGAAGTGGGCACTTCGGATCTACCGCGACCCGATCTCGTAGTGCCTCGACGTCCTTCGAAGGAGGCCTTGAGCGCACTGGATGTCGAGTTGCTGGTGGTCCTCGCACAGGACGGACGGGTGCATGACGCGGAAACGGTGTCGACGTCGGTGCGGGAGAGGATTCCCGCAGCACGTGTCGAGGTGCTGAAAGATGCTTCACATCACAGCATTCCGATGGTTCCCGCCGATGAAATCAACCGGGTGCTCGTCGACTTCTTGGAGGGCTAGCGAATCAGGGTGCGACGACGCACCCCGGACCGATCGGTGTCGCCGGATTGACATCGACCGTTGTGACCGGCCCGCCCGCGGACGTCTGGTAGGCCATCAGAGAGTGTTCGCCCGGTGCAGTCGGAGTCCACAGCGTGACGGCGTGGCCGAGTACGACCGGCAAGGTGAAGTAGGGATTGACGGTGTCCCAGATCAGTTCCTGCGGGAACATGGTCGACGCCCGGTTCATGTCGACAATCGAGACGTTCGGCTCGTTCAACGCTGCTGTCCTGGCAACCACCAGATACGTGCAGCCCGCTCCGTACGGCGTCGTCGGCCCGCTGCTGAGACCCGGAAGGATCGTGACGTCGACTACGTCCGCGGACGCTGAAGTCGCGGAACAGATGGCTGCGCCCGCGCAGAGGGCGGCGGCGATCACGGAAGTGCGAGCGATACGTGAAAGTGTCATACCAGCAGGTCGGTTTTATCTGGGTGGGTGTTACAGGCAGACTGACCGGATGCGCGCACTTCACGTTCTGCTGGCCGGCTTCGGCTTCCTGCTGGGGTTCCTGATTATTGTTGTCTCCGGCCTGATCGAGTGGGCGTCCTTCGCCTCCCGAACCGATTTCGCCTTCGTCGGTGACTCCGCCGTGTCGGTTGGTGTTTCCAACGAGGCGATCTACACCGCCGTCGCTGCTCCACTGGTGGGTGCGCTGATGGGCTGGCTGTCAGCTGTCATCGCGACGAGGTTCGGGTGGAGCCTCACTCGTGGGAGTGTCACTCTGGCAAGCGAGTGACCAGGGCATTGCTCTTGCTGGTTCGTGGGATATGAGGAAAGGCCCCGACCTCAACAGAGATCAGGGCCTTCCTTTGTATTGCGCTACTTTTGCTCCGAGCTACTTCTTGGAGACGCGGAGCAGCTTCTTGTTCACGAACTCGTCCATTCCCCACGGACCGAGCTCGCGGCCGACTCCGGAGCGCTTGACTCCGCCGAAGGGCAGACCGGGCAACGTCGTTCCGTGCTCGTTGACGAACGCCATTCCCACGTCGAGATCTGCGGCGACCGACCGGGCGGAATCGAGATCGCTGCTCCAGACGGATCCGCTCAGACCGTAGACCGACGAATTGGCAAGTTCCACAGCCTCGCTGGCCGACTTGACCTTGTAGACGACTCCGGCAGGTCCGAACAGTTCTTCGCTGTAGGCCCGCATGTCCGGTGTCACGTCTGCGAGCAATGTCGGTTGAACGTAGGCGCCCGGGCCGTCGATCTTCTTTCCACCGGTCAGCAGCGTGGCACCCTTGGACACAGCGTCGTCGATCTGCTCGATCAGAGTATCTGCCGCGCTCTGCGAAGAGAGCGGACCCAAGACTGTGGATTCGTCCAACGGGTCACCGGCAGTGACGGATTCGAAGGACGTCGCCAACTTGTTGGTGAAGTCGTCGTAGAAATCTTCGGTGACGATGAAACGCTTGGCCGCGTTGCAGGCCTGGCCGGCATTGGACAGACGTGCCTTGGTTGCGGACTTGACGGTGGCATCCATGTCGTCGGAATCGAGGACGATGAACACGTCTGATCCGCCGAGTTCGAGGACGACCTTCTTGAGATTGCGTCCGGCAGTTTCGGCGACGCTGGTTCCGGCGCGTTCGCTGCCGGTCAGTGACACACCTTGAACTCGGGGATCGGCGATCATGTCCGCGATCTGCTCGTTGGTCGCGAAGACGTTGACGTAGGCGTCGTCCGGCAATCCGGCTTGTCGCAGAATCTCTTCCATCAGCAGCGCCGACTGCGGACAGTTCGATGCGTGCTTGAGAATGATCGTGTTACCGAGCATCAGATTCGGTGCCGCGAAGCGGGCGACTTGGTAGTACGGGAAGTTCCACGGCATGACGCCGATGAGAGCGCCGATCGGTCGCCGGTACACAACCGACTCCTCGGCCCCGGGAACGTCGAGTCGTTCTTCCTCGAGCAGTGCCGGACCGTGGTCTGCATACCACTGATAGATCGCGGCCGAGAGTTGTACTTCGCCCTTGGCCTCGCGGACCGGCTTACCCATCTCCAAGGAGATCATTCGGGCCAGTTCGTCTGCGCGCTCTGTGTACAGTTCGGCGGTCTTGCTCAGGACTGCCGCACGCTGCTGTGGCGCACTGTTGCGCCAGGTCAAGTAGCCGCGATGCGTGTTCGCAAGTGCGGCTTCAACTCCGGCGTCATCCAAAGTATCGAATTCCCTGACGGTTTCACCTGTCGCGGGATTGACTGTTTTGTAATTAGCCATAGTTGTACAACGTGCGGAAGGGGCTCGAAGATTCCCGAAACGCGCAATCACATTGAATCGGCTCAACAGGTTTCGATCAAATCCCGGCTGGGTACCATGTCACGCCACCTTGGGACGATGGGTGCGCTCGTAGCCCTTGCGGTCGTAGAAACGGGTGGTCACGATGCCGAGTACGACGCCGATCAGTAGCCCCACCAACGTCATCCAGACGGCATGCAGCAGGCCTGCCTCACCGCGTGCGCCGAAGAACAGGATCGATCGCGTGCCCATGTAGATCTGGTGCATCGGCTCGAATTGCGCCAGCCAGGCATACAACCTGGGGCTGGCTTCGAGGGGGATGGTGCCACCGGACGAGGGCAGCGCGAGAATGACGAACACGAACAGGTTGATCAACATGCCCAACGAGCCGAACGCGGCCATCACCGACATCGCCGTGATGCCCACCGCTGTGATGACCAGCGCGCCGTACTCCCACAATGCAAGCCCGTGAGTGACCGGCATTCCGAGGGCGCGACTGATCCACTGGAACAACGCGGAGACTATGCCGGACAACACGATCATGAATGCCCATTTGACGAGCAGCGTTCGAAACCTGTTGATACCCACAACGTCGTTCTGAACGAAGAGTGGACCGAATTCGGTAGGCGCGTATCCGAGCATGCCGTCCACCAAGGAATTGACCACGGTTGCTCCGGTGAATCCCGCAAGGACCAACAGCAGCGCGAAATAGAATGCCACCAAACCGAATCCGGTTCCGTCGGGAAGCGGATCGTGGGCAACCGTGAGTACGTTCACCGGGTTTTCGAGCAGCAGGCGGCTCGCTCCGGAGATCTGGGTTCCGGTGCCTCCCGCTTCCAACTGCGCGGTGACAAGGGCGGTGAGTTGCTCGCCCATGTTCTTGTTGACCGAGGCGAGGGCTGTGGTTCCGATCGACTGGACCAGCGATGCCGAGACGGAACCGGCGCGAGGATTGGTGTAGATCGTGATGATCGGTTGCTCTACGTCACCGGCGACGACGCTGGCCTCCGCCAGGATGATCGTCCTCTTCGTGAAATCACTGGGAATCACGATCGCGCCGTACAGCGTGCCGGAGTTCAACCGCGATTGGGCTTCGGCGATACCGATCTGCTGCAGGTCGATCTTCTGGTGGTCGATTCCGCTTTCGAGGCCGGCGACGATGTCGTTTCCGAAGTTCTTGCGGTCGGCGGGGTCGCCACCGGGGAGGGTGTCGCCCTCGTCCTGGTTGACCAGGGCGATCGGGAACTGGTCCAGGTGTTTCTTGGGGTCGAGTATTCCGCCCATGTACAGCGCTGCCAGCGCCGACATCAAGAGGGTGACCACTATCAATGGTGTCAACCAGAATCGTGGTGTGTGCATGACGGTGCGGGCAGACGGCTCCGTGTTCTTGCTCATCGTCAGTCGACCGGCTTTCGTTCGCGCGGAGTTCCTCGGGCTGAGCGTAAACGCAAAGGTGCGCCGGGGCAGTCTTTCGATCTGCCCGCGGCGCTGGAGACCTGTCCGGTCGGCGACAGGCCGGATTGCCGGCAGTCTCATCCGAAAAGGCTGAGAACGGATCGGTAGGGTATGGCCCGCGGCAACCCTGCCGAGACGATTTCGGAGAAACCGTTGACCAACGTGCTGATAGTTGTCCTGATACTCGTAGTGATCGCTGCCCTCGTGTTTGTGATCTTGCGTGGACGCCAGGGCAAGCCGAGTGCTCGCGTCGACCCGCTCGCCGACTATCCCGAGGTGTACGACCCCCACAAGATCGGGGTCGGCGACATCATCACGTACGCGGGTATCGACCATGTTGTTCGAGGGACCATCACGCTCGACGAAGAGGGGTACATCTGGCGTGAGCACCTTCTCGACGGTTCGACCGGTCGTCGTTGGCTGACGGTCGAGGACGACGAGGGCGAATTGGAGATGACTCTCTGGATGCGTCGAGAAGGAACCAACCTGGTCCCGAACGGCGACGTCATTCTCGACGACAAGGTTCACCGCAAGATCGAAAGTGGAACGGCGAAGTTCACGGCCGAGGGTACGACGGGTACGGCCCCTTCCGGCTCGATGGAATACGCGGACTATGCGACCGCCGACAAGACCGGCCTGATTGCATTCGAGAAGTGGGCGCGCGGACAGTCGTGGGAGGTTTCCACGGGACGGGCGGTCACTCGCAGCGAACTCACTGTCATCCACTCGGGCCCCCCGGAATGAGCCTGTATCTACTCGACGTGGAGCCGACCGACGTGGATGCCTCGGCACTGGGGTTGGTACTGGGAGCTCCTGCGCCACCGACCCTCGCCGAGTTGGTGATCGGAACTTCCGACGCGACGCTGACACTCGGAGTGCTCGGGGCTTCGCACGTGGTGACGGCCTGGGCGTCGGGAAAGAAACTGACCGAACAGGTTTCGTGCGATGCTCTTGCAGTCGGCGGTGAACCACTGCCCGCAGTGGAGTCCACGCAAAACTACCGGTTCGAGTCTTCCTCGCTGATCCTGGACCGAGTCGAATTCGATTCGGAAGCTGCATCGTTGAGAGAGTCCGCCGGCCAGGACGGTTGGATCTGCGGATCCTTTCCCGGCGACGACACAGCGTTGACCGCGTTGTGTGGCGTGCGAGACCGCCAGGGGTGGAGTTGGCAGAGTTGGCATTTGTACCCGGGGGAGGGGACAGGAGTGATCGTGAAGACGCGCAGTAGGTGGCGCCCGTGAGGGGGCGGACGTGGTTGGCTCCGGTGATGGTGGCGGCCGCAATTATGTTGTCGGCGTGCGGTGGTGGAGCCAAAGACTTCATCGCGGACAACTATTCCAAGACGTCCCAGGATGGCGACGTCGTGTTGTACTCGTCGAAAGATCCAGTGGGCACGACCGTCTCACGGATTGTCGACGCGGACGAACCAGCGGCGCGAAGTGCTGACGGCGGCAACGAATACCTGCGCTACGACGACGACATCGTCACTGTCAGTTCGGCTTCGAGCGGCGGCAGCACCATCAAGGTAGAGGACATCGACGGCACGTATCGCAGCGGCGGATACGCGTACCTGGGACCGGGCTTCAACCCGGGATCCCCGGCGGGTGGAAGCAGCGGCAGCGGCGGCTCGGGTAGTGCCAAATGACGGTAATGCTCAATGAGAAGGAGAACGGCGTGACGAACATCTTTGCATCCACTTCCGTCGAGATCGGAACGGTGGATCCGGCATTGCTCGTCGGTGGCGTTCTCGGCACCCTCGCCTACTTCGTCGTCGGTGCAGCGGTTCTGGCGACGGGATTCCTGGTCCTCGACCTCATGACACCCGGAAATCTCCGCCACCAGGTTTACGTCGACAAGAACCCGAACGCCGCGATTCTGTTGGCCTCCAATCATCTTGCGCTGGCGATCATCGTGGTGACGGCAATCCTGACCAGTTCGGACGGCTTTGCTCAGGGACTCGCCGACTCCGCGGTCTACGGACTGTTCGCGATCGTGTTGCAAGCGATCGCGCTGCGATTGATGAACGCATTCCTTCCCGGCAAGCTGGTTGCGCTGGTGCAGGATCCGAAGATGTGTGGCGCCGCGTGGGCTGTGGGTGTGAGCTTGCTGTCCATCGGTTTGGTGAACGCCGCAGCGCTCACCTGATGGTTGCCGCTGATCCCGATGTGACAGTTGACGAGCGTTCGACGATGCTCGGCCCGCGCGCACGCGTCCTTCTCCTTGCGGCGGTTGCGGCGTGCGCTGCGTGTGGCCTGATCTACGAGCTGGCCCTGTTGACACTCAGCGTGAGTCTGACCGGCGGCGGCATCACCCAGACGTCGTTGATCGTCGCGGGATTTGTTGCGGCTCTGGGTATCGGAGCGCTGGCCGCCAAACCGCTGCTGGGACACGCTGCCGCTTCGTTCGTGACGGTCGAGATACTGCTCGGGCTGATCGGCGGATTCAGTGCCGTCACGCTGTACGTGACCTTCACGTTCTTCGGTTCCAGCGCAGCAGTTCTGGTGGCGGCGACCGCGCTGATCGGCATCCTCGTCGGTGCCGAAGTGCCTCTGCTGATGACGCTCTTGCAGTCCGGTCGCAGCGACAACGACGCACAGAGCACCGGAAAGGTACTGGCCAACCTCAATGCCGCCGACTACCTCGGCGCATTGATCGGTGGTCTGCTGTGGCCGTTCGTACTGTTGCCGTGGGCGGGAATGATTCGCGGTGCCGCACTCACCGGCATGATCAATCTCGTGGCTGCGGCAGTGGTCGCGCTGGTACTCCTTCGGTGGCAGCTCAGCCTGCGCGCACGATCGATCGCCGTCGTCGCAATGCTGTTGGCAGCAAGTTTGATCGGATGGTTGCTGATCGCAGCGTCGGACATCGAGACCACATCGAGGCAGCGGCTCTACACCGATCCCGTGGTGGCCGCCGAGCGATCGGTGTACCAGGAAATCGTCGTCACCGAGCGGGGGAACGACGTGCGCCTGTTCCTCGACGGAGACCTGCAGTTCTCCAGTGTCGACGAGCATCGGTACACGGAGTCGCTGGTGTATCCGGCCCTGGTGAACGACCCCCGGCGCGTGCTGATTCTGGGCGGCGGTGACGGCCTCGCTGCACGGGAAGTGCTGCGAATGAACAGCGTCGAGCAGATCGTTCAAGTGGAACTCGATCCGGCAGTCATCGAGTTGGCCAACACGCGTCTTCGTGATCTGAACGAGGGAGCGCTCGAGGATCCACGGGTGGACATCGTACTCGACGACGCGTTTCGGTGGCTGCGAGAGCGTCCGGAACCGGGTTTCGATGCGGTGATCGTCGACCTCCCGGATCCCGACACCCCCGCACTCGGCCGCTTGTATTCGATGGAGTTCTACGGACTTGCCGCTGCCGCGATGAATCCGGGCGGGCTGATGGTCGTCCAGTCCGGCAGCCCGTACTCGACGCCGGATGCGTACTGGCGAACGGTGTCGACGGTATCGGCTGTCGGACTGAGTGTCTCGCCCTACCACGTTTTCGTGCCGAGCTTCGGTGACTGGGGATACGTGCTCGCGCAAAGAGGTTCCACGCCGCCCGAGCTTCGTCTGCCCGCTGATGTGCCGAATCTGAGGTTCCTCGACGAGCCCACCCTGGCGTCGGCCTCGGTGTTTCCTCGCGATCGCCCGAGGCGGGAGTTGGAGCCGTCAACACTCGACCGGCCGCGCATCGTCGACGATATGCGCAAGGGCTATGAACGCTGAACTCCCGACCGAGTAGCTTGAATCGAGACTCTCGGCCACGACGGAGGTACGGATGACTGTTCGGATCGAGGAGCACGCACCGGGAGTTCGGTTGCTCACGATGAAGCGCAGGAAGCATTCGCAGCTTTTCATGAAGAAGAGGTGATCGAAATGAACGGTGCACAGTCGCTTATCCAAAGCCTGGTCGACTCGGGCGTCGAGGTGTGCTTCGGCAATCCAGGAACGTCCGAGATGCATTTTGTGGCCGCACTCGATTCCGTTCCGCAGATGCGTGCGGTACTCGGCTTGTTCGAGGGCGCCGTGACCGGTGCCGCGGACGGCTACGCACGGATCGCCGGAAAGCCTGCCGCGACGCTGCTCCATCTGGGCCCCGGTATGGCGAACGGACTGGCGAACCTTCACAACGCGCGCCGCGCCCACACACCGATCGTGAACATCGTCGGGGACCACGCGACCTACCACCACGGTTTCGACGCTCCTCTCGAATCGAACATCGATGCGCTGACCGAATGGTTGGAGGGGTGGAGTCGACGTTCCGAATCCACCGCGACCGTCGGTAGCGACGCAGCCGACGCCGTTGCCGCCTCGATGAATCCGCCCGGGCACATTGCCACACTTGTCCTCCCTGCCGACGTCTCGTGGGGCGAAGGTGGAGTTCTTGCGGGTCCTCGGGACATACCGCCGCGGGCGGAAGTTTCTGCAACACAGATCGACTCGGTGGTGGGCGCGCTCAATGCCGAGGGTCGCGCCACGCTACTGCTGGGCGGCGCAGCCTGTTCCGAAGCTGGGCTGCGCGCCGCTTCCCGAATTGCGGTCGCGACCGGTGCCCAGATTCTGATCGAGACTTTTCCAGCCAGGCTTCAACGAGGTGCGGGGCTACCGTCATTCGAGCGCTTGGGATACTTCGCCGAGCACGCCACCGAACAACTTCGCGGAACAACTCAGCTGGTTCTGGCCGGAGCGGTTTCGCCGGTCTCGTTCTTTGCGTATCCCGGAAAACCGAGCGATCTGGCACCGGAGGGTGCTGCGGTGACAACGCTGGCAAGCGTCGGCGACGATGTTGCCGGTGCACTGGAGGCAGTGGCCGAACTCGTGGCACCGGGAGTCGAACCTGTTTTGCAGGAAGCGAATCGGCCGGCGCTGCCGAGCGGGCCTCTGGACGTTCGAAATTGGGCCGACGTGATCGGCGCCCTGCTGCCAGACGACGCCATCATCTCCGACGAGGCGGCGACTTCCGGTTGGGCGATCCCGATTGCCCTTGCCGGAGCGCCGCGCCACGACGTGCTCACGCTCACCGGAGGTGCCATCGGCCAGGGCATCCCGGTGGCGACGGGCGCCGCTGTGGCAGCGCCGGAGCGACCGGTGATCAATCTCGAAGCCGACGGAAGCGCGATGTACACCATCACGGCGTTGTGGACGCAGGCGCGAGAGCAGTTGAACGTCACGACGATTCTGCTCAACAATCGCGCATACGCCATCCTGCGTGGCGAACTGCAACGAGTCGGCGCAGAAGGTGGCGGCGTCGTCGCACAGTCGATGTTGGATCTGTCATCTCCGAACATGGACTACGTCAAGATCTCCGAGGGGTTGGGAGTGCCCGCGTCGCGGGCGAACACAGCGGAGGAGTTGGCCGAACAGTTTGCCGCAGCGCTGGCGGAACCCGGCCCGCATCTCATCGAGGTCATGCTGCCTCCGACGTCGTGATTTCGACCTCGAATCGATCGTCGATCGTGCATTCAACTGGAGGTTTTCGGTGCTAGCTGCGATCGGTTTGTCTCTTCCGATTGCCCTCGGCCTGCTTTTCGTCTCGATGCCCATGGCGGTGATCGTGCTCGTCATGATCACCGCTGGAGCACATCGAGGGGCGGCATCTTTTCTACTCGGGTGGGTCCTCGGAATCTCGGCAGTCGTCGCGGTGACCATCGTGATCGCGGACTATTCGTTTGCGGAGTCGGAGTCGTCGCAGACTTCGGTGTGGTCGAGCGTCGTACGAATCGTGTTGGGTCTTGTCCTGTTCGGCTTGGCATACAAGCAGTGGCGCGCGCGTCCGCGAAACGGGAGTGAGCCGACAGTTCCGAAGTGGATGAAGAGCGTCGACGGGTTGACTCCGCGGAAGGCGTTCGGGTTGGCGTTCTTGTCCGCGGCGGTCAATCCCAAGAATGCAGCGCTGGCGGTATCCGGTGCGGCCACTATCGCGGTCGCCACGAATGTCGTTGCCCAACAGATTGTTGCCGCGGTGATCTTCACGGTCATCGCGAGCGTCGGCATCGCGTCGCCGATCCTGGTGAAGGTGTTCTCCGGCAAGCGTGCCGACGAGATCCTCGCGTCCGCGAAGGCATGGATGACCGCCAACAACGCGGTGATGATGACGGTCATCCTGACGATCCTCGGTGCGACCGTGCTGGGCGAGGGGCTCAGTGGGCTGCAATAGGTCGCCTACCATTGGCGGGTGACTGATTTCGACGACGACGCTGCCGGTTCCATTGCCTCCGCTGCTTTGGCTGTTCTGCGCGAGCAAGGCCCGCTGAGTCTCGAAGAGTGGGCGACCCATCTCGAGGAGTACGGAACTGCGACCGAGTTGGCCGATGTACTCGAGTACCTGTCCGAACCGATGCTCGGGTACCTGCCCAACGGAAAGTACGTCGCTCTCGACACGGTTCTCGAAGGGCTCGTGTTCACTCACCGGCTCAGCGAAGTCGAAATTGCGTCGGACATCCTTGACGCGAGCCCCGACCTGGAACCGATCTTGGCATTCGGCGACGACGACGGGGCGATCCGGGTGGCCCTGGCGGAAGAAGCAGCCTCCGAACGCGGAGCTGCTCCCTTCCGGAGTCGACGAGTTGTGGTACTTCCGGCCGGAACCCTCGGCGAGTGCGCCGACGGTGATCTCGTCGGCTTGGCTGTCGAAGACGGAGCACTTGCGTTTCGTCTGGTCGAGATCGAGGACGAACCCGATCTTGCTCCGGCGCTCGGCGAACTCTTCGAGGAGGACGGAGTCGAGGCCCTGGATTCTGTGTGCTGGCAACTCCTGATCGAGGATCCGTCACTCTTCACGGTTCCTGTTGCGCCGCTGGGTGAGATCTTCGAGGTGGCAGGTTACGAGCACGAGCGTGAGCTACTGGCTCGGCGGGGATTCGACTTCGACGCCTACGACCTGCAGATTCGGACAGCCTTGGTGGCCAGTACCTACGACCTGACCCACGACGAGGCAGTCTCTGCCGTTGCGTTTGTCGATCTGGCGGACCGCGGATACACCGACGCGGTCATCGCCGACTTCGATATCGCGGACTGGGCCCACCGTCATGTGAGCGCTGCTCCGGACTCTTTTGTCTCACTGGCAGATCCGGGTGCTGCAGTGGCCGTGTTCGATCTCGGATTTCGGAATCAGGACCCGGTGACCGACGCAATCCTCGAAGCGCTTGCCTCCGAACTGGCCGAGCGAGGGCCACGGTCGGTCAGGGCGGCGGCTCATTGGCTCGCCGGTAAGGCCGTCGATCGGCTGGGGCGCGTCCTCGAAGCGGAGGCGCACTACGAGAAAGCGCTCCTTGCCGAATCCGGTTGGGGTCCGGCCTTGTTCGAGCTGGCTCAGTTCGCGTCGGACCGCGGCGATGCGACCCGGGCGCTGTCACTGCTCGGGCGGATCGACGGCGGAACCGAAGAGAATCTCTACGCCGTACTGCAGGACTTCGTGCCAGCCGATCACCCGGAACTCGGGCGAAACGACAAGTGTTGGTGCGGTTCCGGCCGCAAGTACAAGGTCTGCCATCTCGGAAAGGCCGATGAATCCGTCAAGGCGGACGGTCGGTGGCTGTACAAGAAGGCATGCCTGTTTGCGTTTGCCTCCGAATTCGTCGACATCGTGACCGGGCTCGACGATCTCGAAAACGAAAATCTCTCCGAGGACGAACTGATCGCGGCCACGATCTTCGACGGATCGGCACTGGACGTCGCTCTGTTCGAGGGTGGAATCTTTGCCGAATTCTTGGCCAGACGCAGCGAACTACTTCCGGAGGCGGAAGTTGTGACAGCCGCACAGTGGCTCGGAATCCGGAGGTCGGTGTACGAGGTGATCGAAACGTCCGACACCGGCGTCGTGCTGCTCGATCGAGGGTCCAAGGAGACCGTCACGGTTGCTCACTCGGTCGAAGGCAAGCCAGGTGATGTGATCAGTGCTCGGGTCCTGACGGCCCCCACTGGCGCGTTTGCGGTGGGTGTTGTGGTCATGGCAACGGAATCGCAGGCTGCGAGGGTACTCGAGGTTCTCGCTTCCGAAGATCTCGAGGCCGAAGAACTGGTGCGCGAGTTGCGTGGAGGCGCCGATCACTCGACCGATGACCGGTGACGATGTATCGAGTCGACCCCGTTAAAGTTGGATAGGTGAACGAACCGATGGATGCCAATGACTTGATCGCCGAAGCCGCGATGGAGTTGTTGCGTGAGCACGGCCCGCAGACAGCGGCGGACTGGGGCACCCTGTTGGCCGATGCCGGCCACGGTACAGCCGACGACATGGCCGAATTCGTAGAGTACGTCGAGGACCCACTGCTCGGCTACTTGAGTGAGGAGCGGTACGCCGCACTCGACACGTTGTTCGAGCATCGAGTGCTGACCCATCGGCTCACCGAAGCCGAAATAAAGTCCGGCGTTCTCGACGCGAACCCCGATCTGATGATGCTGCGGGTGTTCCTCGATCGTGACGACGACGAGATTCATGGCATCAGCGTCGTGCACCGCGGGATAGACGACGACCTGTTGGCTGATCGTGGGATCGAAGATCCGGAGTTCCCACACGACGAAGGCTTTCTGCTCGACACCGACACCCTTGCCGAGTGCTCGGCAGGTGACTTGATCGGATTGTTCGTCGCTGACCGTGAGCTGACGCTCTGCACCATCCCCGAGGTACTGGATCCCGCACCCGGATTCGGCGAGCACCTGGCGACGGTCCTTGCCGACATCGGTGCTGACACCCTCGACGCCATTGTCTGGCAGTTGATGCTCGACGAGCCGTCGCTGTTCCGTCAGCCGACCGCCCCGCTGGGCGAGATGCTCGAGGCGTCAGGTTACGTCCGCGACGGTGACTACGTTGCGGTCGACGGATTCGATTTCGAGGCATACCACCTGGCGAACCGGGCCCGCATGCTCGAGGTCCGCGAGAATCTGCACCCCGAAGAAGCCGCGTCGGTGATCGCCTTCGTCGATGTGGTCATGGCCGCGAAAGCCGAAGGCGTCGAGGATGTCTCGGACTGGGCGCGCAAGAAGATCAAGGAGGATCCGCAGGCCTTCGCAGGCCTCGCCGAGCCGCCCGCGGCTGCGGCAGCGTTGGAGCTGTTGTCCGAACTCGACGATCATGATTCCGTATTGCGTTCTGTTGCAACTGCTCTCGCCGAGAAAGGGTCGCGTCGTGTCAAGCCGGCAGCGCACTGGCTGGCGGGCAAGGCTTCGGATCGTCTCGGCAAGATCCTGGCCGCTGAGGCGTCGTACGAAACTGCGCACGATCTAGATCCCGACTGGACTCCCGCGATCTTCGATCTGGCGCTACTGGCCGCCGATCGAAGCGATGTGACGCGCGCGCTGGCTTTGCTGGGCCGAATCGAGGGTGGCGAGTCCGAGGTTCTGCACGAGGTTCTTCAGCGCTACGCCCCGGCCGAGCACCCCGAACTCGGACGAAATGACAAGTGCTGGTGCGGTTCCGGTCGCAAGTTCAAGGTCTGCCATCTCGGTAAGTCCGAGGTGACGTTCGACGACCGGGCCAACTGGCTCTACGTCAAGGCTCAGTTGTTCTCGCGCACGCCGGAGTACTTCGACGCCGTGTTCGATCTTGCGCTCATCCGTGCCGAGCAGTTCAACAGCGAAGAAGCACTGACGCTGGCCGTCGAAGGCGGTTTGGCCGTCGACGCTGCCTTGTTCGATGCCGGTATTTTCGCAGCTTTTGTCGAGCGGCGCGGAGAACTGTTGCCTGCCGACGAACGCGAACTGGCCGATCAGTGGTTGTCGATTCCGCGCTCGGTGTACAAGGTCGCCTCGACGGAGCCGGGACAGTTGGTGACCCTCAGCGACGTCCGCAACGGGCATCTGGTGAAGGTCACGGACGAGTGGGGCTCGCTGAACCTCGAGCCAGGCACACTCGTGTGTGCTCGTGTTCTTCCGGCCGGGTCCACGATGCGCACGTTCGGTGGCATCGAACCGCTTGCGGTAGAAGACAAGAAGGAGTTGATCCAACTGATCGAGTCCGAGGACACCGAGCCGGGTCAGCTGGTGGAGTTCCTCAGTCGCGGCCTTGCCGGTGCGCCTTTCCGGTAGCGCGAACTACCAAAAAGGCGCACGGGGCCGGAGGCCCTAGGGCGTTACCTGAGCCAACATCATCTGCTCGAAACCCTCACCGTACGGCGGGAGCATTCCCCATTCACCGCGTGGGTCATGCTGCGCTGCTTCGAATACCGTTCGCGCGTGACTGAACTCGAGGAAACCCTCACGGCCGTGGTAGTGCCCGATGCCCGAAGCCCCGACGCCGCCGAAGGGTGCGTCGCTCAGCCCGGGGTGAGACATCGCGTCGTTGATGGTGACGCCGCCCGAGACGGTGCGTTCGAGTACGGATTCCTTCTCGTCCAGATCGGTTCCGAAGTAGTACAGCGCCAACGGTTTCGGTCGTGAATTGATGTCGGCGACGACGTTGTCGAGCTGGTCGTACGGCAAGACGACGACGGCCGGCCCGAAGATCTCCTCCTTCATGATCTGCGCGTCGGTCGGAGGGTCGACCACGATTCGCAGTGGGCGACGACGAGTGTCTGCGGAGAGTTCTTCGTCGGGAACGGTGATGATCCGTGCCCCACGTTCTTCGGCGTCCGCGATGTACCCCTCGATGCGTGCGAGGTGACGATCGCTGACTATCGAGACCATGTCTTTGTTGTCGGCGATCGTGGGAAACAGTCCCGTGAACTGGTCGGTGAACGCGTCGATGAATGCTTCCGTGTTCTCGCGCGGAACGTAGATCAGATCGGGAGAGACACAGAGTTGACCGGCGTTGGTGGACTTCGCGATAGCCAAACGCGAAGCAGCAGAGCTGATATCGGCACTGCGGCTCAAGACGCTCGGTGACTTGCCGCCGAGTTCGAGGGTGACCGGCACCAGGTTCTTCGCAGCATTGGCCATGACCAGCTTTCCGACGGTCGTGCTGCCGGTGAAGACGAGGTGGTCGAAAGGCAGCGACGTCAGCCGATCAGCGACTTCCGGGCCGCCGGTCACCACCGCGACCTCCACGGGGTCGAGTGTTCGACGCGCCGCCTCGGCCAGGACGGCCGCAGTATTGGGCACGATCTCCGACGGTTTGAGAACGGCGCGATTTCCCGCTCCGAGGGCGCAGGCGAGCGGGCTCAGGAGAGTGAACAGGGGAGCATTCCAGGTTCCGATGATGCCGATCGAACCCTTCGGCTGGTACGACACGTACGCCGTGGCACCCAACTGGTCCTGCATCGCTCCGGTAGCTCTCGGTGAGCGAATCATCCACTCTTCGAGCGAATCACGAACGTGCTTGAGTGAAACCATCGACCCGAGAACGTCATTCATCACCGAGTAGGCCGGGATTCGGCCGCCGAAGTCTTCGTTGATCGCCTCGGTCAGATCCTTGTGGTTTGCCACCAGTAGATCGACGACGCGTTGAATGCGCTCGCGTCGTGTCTGCGCGGACGGAAGACCAGCGGCTCGAGTTGCTTCCTGCTGAGCGCGCAGAATCTCTTCGAGATCAGTGGTGACGGCGACATCGGTGCTCATGGGCACTCCTCGTAGTGGCGAAGTATTGACCGGACCGTATCGACGCGGTGCGAGTGGATGCCCTTTTCGTCTCGTTGACCGGGACGGATTCGATTGGTAGAGAGAACACATGTCGCAGACACAGGTAGAAGACACTGCAGTGAAGATTTCCGTCGAGGAATCGGTGGGACTCGGTTTCCTGACGCTCGATCGGCCGGCGCGCCGCAATCCGCTCTCGGCGGAGACCATGCGTGAGGTGACGGCTGCCCTTGTCGAATTGTCTGTAGACGAGCGCGTGCGGGTCGTGATCGTGCGCGCCGAAGGCCCGGTGTTCTCCGCCGGACACGATCTGACGGAGATGATCGGGAGAACCCTCGAGGACGAGCGGGCGATCTTCGACGGCTGTACCGAGATGATGGAGACCGTACAGCGGATTCCGCAGCCGGTGATTGCCGCAGTACAGGGCCCGGCTATCGCGGCGGGCTGCCAACTGGCCGCGTCGTGTGATCTGGTTGTTGCTGCGTCGAATGCTGTCTTCGGCACGCCGGGCGTCAAGATCGGACTGTTCTGCTCGACGCCCATGGTGGCGCTGAGCAGGGCAGTAGGGCGCAAGCGCTCGATGCAGATGTTGCTCACCGGGCAGACGATCGACGCCGACACCGCTGCGGACTGGGGTCTGGTGAACTTCGTCGTCGCGCCCGAAGACCTGGATCGAGAGGTGCGCGAACTGGCCGCCAAGATCACGACGGCCAGCCCCTTGACGGTGAAGATCGGTAAGCAGGCGTTCTATCGCCAGATCGATCTGCCGCAAGCGCAGGCGTACGAGGCGATGGCGGAAACTATGGCAACCAACGCCGTGACCTGCGACGCTCAGGAAGGTATGCAGGCCTTTGTGGACAAGCGAAAGCCCGAATGGCGCAATAAGTAACGATCGCTCTTCCGGTTTAGTTGGACGTCCTATAACCTGAGGCGCATGAGCCTGGATCCACGCACCAACACTGTCGACGGAGTGCTTCGGCGCTCGGCAGCCAAGTACCCCGACCGTGTAGCCGTCGTCTTCGAAGATCGCACTCGCACCTACCGCGAACTCGACGACGCGGTGACGCGGGTCGCCGCCTACTTGCTCGGTCTGGGGCTCGAACACGGCGACCGCGTCGCGGCATACGGAACCAACTCCGACGCCTATGCAATCGGATTTCTTGCCTGTGCACGAGCAGGTTTGGTGCATGTTCCGGTCAATTACGCACTGAAGGGGGAGGAACTCCGGTACCTCGTGGCGCAGTCAGGCGCCCGCGCGGTGTTGGTGGATCCGGCATTGGCGCCGACGCTCGACTCGGTACGCTCCGACCTCGATCTCGATCACGTGATCGCACTGCGGGACGCGGAACTGTCCGTCGTCACGATCGGTGAGGCAGGCGAGGTGCCGGTCTTCGAACCGCGTGCGACGTCGACCGATCTGGCGCAACTCCTGTACACCTCGGGCACCACCTCGAAGCCCAAGGGCGCCATGATGTCTCACGGTGCACTGGTTCACGAGTACGTGTCCTCGGTGATCGCGCTCGGCCTCGACAAGAACGACAACCCGCTGATCTGCATGCCGATGTACCACTCCGCGGGCATGCACGTCTTCATGCTGCCGTACCTGTCCGTCGGCGCGACGGTCAGTCTGATGCAGGCGCCGGACATCCCGGAAATCCTGCGCCGTGTCGAAGCCGAAAAGATCGGATCGCTGTTCCTGGCGCCGACCGTGTGGGTACCGCTGGCCAACCATCCGGACCTCGAGACCCGCGATCTGTCTTCGCTGAAGAAGGCGCAGTACGGCGCCTCGATCATGCCGGTCACCGTGCTCAATCGTCTGCGCGAGCGCTACCCGGACATCGGTTTCTACAACTGCTTCGGCCAGTCCGAAATCGGCCCACTGGCAACAGTTCTCCAGCCCAGCGAGCATGCTGATCGCCCGTCTTCCTGTGGTCGCGCGGTGTTCTTCGTCGAAACCCGCGTCGTCGACGCCGACGGAAACGATGTCGCCGACGGTGAGTCCGGCGAGGTTCTCTACCGCTCACCGCAGCTGTGCAACGGCTACTGGGAGAATCCAGAAGCCACCGCCGAGGCCTTCCGTGACGGCTGGTTCCATTCGGGCGATCTGGTCGTGCGGGACGAAGAAGGTTTCATCACGGTCGTCGACCGGATCAAGGACGTCATCAACACCGGCGGCATCCTGGTGGCGTCACGCGAGGTCGAAGATGCGGTCTACACGCACCCCGCCGTGGCAGAAGTTGCCGTGATCGGTACGCCCGACGAGAAGTGGATCGAGGCCGTCACCGCGATCGTCGTGCTCAAGGACGGCAACGACGAGTTGACGCCCGAGGCGTTGATTGCCCACGTCAAGGAGCGAATCGCTCCGTTCAAGGTGCCCAAGCATGTCCGTTTCGTGGCCGAGCTTCCGCGCAACCAGAGCGGCAAGCTACTGAAGCGGGAACTGCGCACCGTCTGAAGCTTGCTATAGGTTCTGCCTTACCTTCGGTTCGTTTTCAGGTCTTTGACTCCGATTGCCTCACGGTATTGACTTCGGGGGACGGCATGGACTTCGGAAACAGCAAGGTGAGTGGTGGGAATGCAGGTCGACGCAGATGACTTCGCAGATATCTTGGCGACTGCGCGGGAGTTCATCCGTAAGGAAGTAGTTCCGCGTGAGCAGGAGATAGCCGACACCGACGCCATTCCTGAGGACATACGCAAGAAGGCCGCAGCTATCGGGCTCTTCGGTTACGCGATCCCTCAGGAATGGGGTGGGCTCGGACTCGACCTCACCCAAGACGTCGAACTGGCAATGGAATTCGGCTACACGTCTCTGGCGCTGCGTTCGATGTTCGGTACCAACAACGGAATTGCCGGACAGGTGCTGGTCGGCTTCGGTACCGACGAGCAGAAGGCTCAGTGGCTCGAGCGCATCGCCTCCGGTGATGTCGTGGCTTCCTTTGCTCTCACCGAACCGGGCGCGGGCTCCAACCCGGCCGGCCTTCGGACCAAGGCAGTGCTGGACGGATCCGACTGGGTGATCGA
>NZ_CAURKP010000032.1:0-40744 GCF_963525155.1 uncultured Rhodococcus sp. | reverse complement strand
GTCCACGCCTTCACCAATGGCAATGGGGCCCTCCAGACCCGCTTCCACCGGTTGCTGGGCGATGGCTACCGCGAGCGCTTGGCGCGAGGAGTCTGCACCGCCTGGGGCCTGGAGCGCGTGCTGGAGATCGAGGTCGCCACCGACTGCAATACGGCTCAGGCCGCGGCCTGCGGCGTCCTGCCCCCGCTCGGCCTGCCCGGCGAGCCCGCGGCGCCGGACGCCGTGCCCCTGAGCTCGCTGAGGCTCGCGCACGATCCGCCTACCGACACCCTGTTCCTGAGCGACGACCACGGGCCGGTGGGAGTGGCCTACCTCGGGCTCATCCCGCAGTACCGACTCGGCGGTTACATGTCCTGGCTGGCTCTGCTGGGCGATCCGTGGGCCCGAATGGCCCCCTTCGCGGATCACCGGACCAGTCGGAACCTTGACATGACCGGACCGCTGCCGGATGAGGTGGTCCACTCCCCGCGCTCCTCCCATGGGCGCCTGGTCACTCGTCGGGAGTCCTGGACCTTCCCGGCCTCCCGGGTGACCGAGCTCCTGGACCGCGACCTGGCGGCCACCCTGGTGAGAGTGGCGAGACTGCGCGATCAGTGGGGGATTCCCGCGGAGATCTACGTCCATCAGCACATGGATTCCCGGGCGGACCCCGGCGCCACCTTCGACGAGCACAAGCCGCGGTACGTGGACCTGCGGTCACCGGTGTCGCTGCTGGCGCTGCACGGCTGGATCGACCCCGACGTCGAGCACCTGACCCTGGTCGAGGCCCTGCCGACCAGGGATGAGCTCGCGGGTACGACGCCCGACGGCGAGGCGACGGTGCTGGAGTATCTGATCGGCATGCAGTGGCCCAAGTGGCCTAACGGATCCAAGGGATCGCAGGGATCACAGGGATCGCAGACCGGTGGAGGTGTCTGGTGACTACGGTGCAGAACGACGTCGGCGCGGGTTCGCGACCCCGGGCGGAGAGCGGCGGCCTCCCGACAGCCCCGGCAGGAGACCTCATGGCGACAGACCTTGCGGCGACGGGAGCCGGCCTGCTCGGCGGGACCGACCCGTCGGCGGCCAAGCGCTCGCCGGTTCAGGGCGACCCGGGCGCCGCCTCCGTTCGGGCGGACCGGGATGATCGGGACGACCGGGACGTCGATTGGCTGTATGCACGCATCTACTGCGGCGGCGGGGACGACACCGACGCCCTGCTGCCCGACATCGCACGGTGGGTGGATGAGGCCCGCGCCCGCTGGCCGATCCGCTCGGTCCACTTCCTGCGCTTCATCGACCTGCGCGGTCACCATATAAGGCTGCGACTGCAGGCCGCTGCGGATGTGCTGGACGAGGCCTTCGATCGTCTTGATGCTCTGGACGCGGCATCCTTGCGCGCGCGGGTGCGCGTGGTCGAGCTCCTGGTTACCGATCCGATGACCGCCCCCACCGGCAGCGGCCGGGCGGGCGCGGTGTGCTCGGTGTACGGGCCCGAGTACGACAAGTACGGCGGTCCGCCGGGGGTGGAGGAGGCCGAGCGGCATTTCGACGTCTCCAGCCGCTGGTGCCTGGAGAACCGGGTGTGGACGGTGACGCGTCCGCTGCCCAGGGTGGGTCTGACCGCTCGCTTCCTGGCACGTGCGGCCGCCGTCGGACCGCTGCCTGCGGATGAGCTGTTGGGCACGCACCTGCGCACGTGGGGGCCCCGGCTCCCCGAGCGTCTGCGCGACGGCGCCGTCCTCGGCCCTGTGGTGCGGCAGGTGCTCGGGTGCCGGCTGGAGGAGGAGCCGGGATGGGAGCGGGTCGATGACCTGGTTGAGCGGCTGGCCGCCGACGCCGCCCTCACCGTGCGCGGGATCGGTGCCGGTCCCGGCGGGCGCCGGGCGCTCGACGTCATGCACATGGACGCGAATCGTTTCGGCGTCAACCCCGCCGAGGAGTGCGTTGCCGGGGTGTGCGCCCGTTACCTGCTCGGTTCCGGCTGAGGCGGTAGAGACGGCAAAGTCGGCACCGGGCGGCTCCTGCGCTCGCGCTTCTGCCGGCTTCTGGCTCCCGCCAGTGCTTGCGCGTCGAGGTCGACATTTTAGTAAGAGTTCGTCGGGGTGACCGTCGAGCTCCTTCGGCAATGTCTCGTTGGGCGGGGGGGGGGGGGTGCGGGTGGGGACCGCCGGCCCACCCCACCACCGGAGTTGGTCAAGAATTGACGGTGGATTGAACGGTTCGAGGATCGTCGACCTTGGTCGACCGCATCACGATCGCGGTGATTGCTGCGCCAACCACTGCGATGGCGGCTGCTCCGAGGAACACGGCGGAGAACCCGTTCGTCAACTCCGTCAGGTCACCGAGTTGATCAGCGCCGAACACTGCTGCGATTGCGGTCATCACCGCGAGGCCTACAGCCGAGCCGACCTGGTAGCTGACGTTGACGATGCCGGAAGCCAATCCGCCCTCTTCCGGGCGTGCAGCCGAAATCGCCGTACCGAGTGAGGGAATGAACGCCAGCGTCATACCTGCCGCAGCCACGAGCGACGCCGGCAGTACGTCGACCCAGAAGTTGCCGGTGGGCCGGATCAACGACATCCAACCCAAACCGATTCCCAGTACCAGCAATCCGGCTACGATCATTGCTTTTGCGCCGAAGCGCGCCATGGCCCGTGGTGCCACGACGACCATGCCGAGCATGACGAAGATCGTCATCGGCAGCAGCGCCGCACCGGCCGGGAAGGCGCTGTATCCGAGCACTTGCTGCAGGTACAGGTTCAGGAAGAACCACATCGGTATCCAGGCAGCGCCGAGGACGAGCTGAGCGATGTTCGCGGCACCGAGGTTGGGCGCCTTGAAGATTCCCAGACGCACCAGAGGTTCCCGACGCTTCGACTGGATCAATACGAATGCACCCAACAGAGCGGCCGAAACGGCGAGCGCCAGCCACGTCTGCCCGGATCCCCATCCGACATCAGGTGCTCTGACGATGCCGAAGACTCCGACAGCAAGACCTGCGGTGACAGCGAGTGCGCCGAGGAAGTCGATCGACCCGGTACGTGCCGGTGCGTTCGGCATCAGGAGGGGAGTAGCGATCAGCGCGATGACAGCGATGGGAATGTTGAGGTAGAACACCCAAGGCCAGCTGGTGTATTCGGTGATGACGCCGCCGAGGAACACGCCGGCCGTACCGCCGGCCGGGGCGGCAGCGCCGTAGATGGACAGCGCCTTGGTCATCTCTTTCTGCGTGCTGCCGAACAGCATCATCAGCAAGGTGAGCGCCGACGGCGCGATGAGTGCGGCGCCTGCGCCCTGGACTGCACGGCCCGCAAGTTCGACGGCGACGTTACCGGCGGCACCGGCGACAACGGAACCGATCAGCAGGATCAGCCAACCAGCGGAGAACACTCTGCGGGCGCCGAACAGGTCGGACAGGCGGCCGCCGAGGAGGAGTAGCCCGCCGAACGCGATGACGTACGCATTGAAGACCCAGGTCAGGCCTTCTTGGGAAAAGCCGAGATCGCTCTGCATCTGGGGGAGAGCGACGCCGATGATGGAGGTGTCCATGATGACCATGAACTGAGCGGCGGCGATCAACGCCAACGCCCACCACTTACGGGTGGATTTCGGTTGTGTGGACATTCTGAGTTCCTTACCTGTACGGGGTATAGGTGATGCTTGTGTGGTCTAGGGGTGTCGTAAGCGGGCCTGGGTGACATCGGCGCAGCGCTTCGTTGGGGTGCACGGGGAAATGCTGCTCTTGGAACTCATTCGGCCGGCGCTCTGCGTAGATGCGCATCGGATCTCCTTCGAGTGAATTCAGGGTGTTCGAGTAGTTCGTTGCATACCCTAGGGGGGTATGGTACAAATTGCAACAGGTTCGATGTCAAGGAGTGCAGAACCTGACGCAGACGGCAACGAAAGTGCTGCCGACCCAAACTTTGGAGGGCAAGATGTTCAGCGACAACGGCTACACACTGGAATTGGCAACGTCGGAGGCGGCCGTCGGCAGCCATGTCCCCTTGCAGTTCCGGATCCTGGATTCGGTTGGAGCTCCGTTGACCCGGTACACCGACACCCACGACAAGCAGTTGCATCTGATCGTGGTCGGTCTGGACCTGACCGGATTCCAGCACGTGCATCCCGAATTGGACGAGAACGGAAACTGGCGTGTGTCAGTCGATTTCGATCACGCGGGAGACTACCGAGTCTTCGCTGACTTCACCCCGGACGGCGGTGACGGAATGACGCTGAGTGCGGATGTACGAGTCGCCGGGTCCTATGATCCTCGGCCGTTGCCCGCCGCTGCTGCCGTCACGACGGTCGACGGCTATACCGTCTCTCTCGAAGGCGCGGCCCATGCCGGCCAGACATCGAAGCTCACGCTCTCGGTCAGTCTTGACGGAATCCCGGTCACGGACTTGCAGCCCTACCTTGCCGCGTACGGGCATCTGGTCGCGTTGCGTGCCTCCGACCTCGCATATCTCCATGTGCATCCGGACGGTCATCCCGGTGACGGTGTCACGCCGGCTGGACCGGCAATCACCTTCTACGCCAACATGCCGAGCGCTGAGGACTACCGGTTGTTCCTGGACTTCAAACATGGCGAAGTGGTACGTACGGCGGAATTCACGCTGACGGCCGACAATGCGACCACGCCTGGGGCCGAACACTCGAGCCACGCGCACCACGGGCACTGAAACCGAATGCGTTTCGCAGCAACGGGAAAACGGGCATGGGCAATCGCCATGCATCCATCTGTTCGTGCCGTAGCGAAATGCGTGGCGATGTGCGCAGTGATTGCTCTGCAAGACAACGGAAGTCGAAGAGTCTCCGCACATCGCCCCGGTAACGAGAATTGTTGCGAAGTCACGCGTTGACGAATAGGAGGACATCGAATGTCGGAAGCGACAGAAGTGGGCAGTGCGCCAAGCAGTGCTCCAAACAGTGCCCAAGGCAGTGATGCGACCGGCGATGTGTGCTGCACGGGAGATTCGCACGGCTACATCACCGCCAAGGGCGACTACCTGGCGCGTCTGCGTCGCATTGAAGGTCAAGCTCGCGGCCTGCAGCGCATGGTCGACGAGGACAAGTACTGTATCGACATCCTGACGCAGGTGTCGGCGATGACCAAGGGCCTCCAGGCGGTGGCCATGGGCCTGCTCGAGGACCACATCGGCCACTGCGTCGTCAAAGCCGCTGTTGCCGGTGGGCCCGAGGCGGACGCGAAGATCAAAGAAGCGAACGAGGCGATTGCGCGATTGGTCCGCTCATAGAATTGTGATGAATGTTGATACCTTGGTGCGCATGTTCAGTATCGAGATCCGTCGTACATTCGCTGTGAGGTAGGGGCTTCCGGCACCGGTGCGGGACGCGAAGAACTTGCCGCCGCTGATGCCTGCCGAGGGTTTTCGCGTGACGATGCGAGTGGCGTTCTCGTTCGAGGACGACCAACTCGGAGAACGTGGATGGTTTGTCGACACGGACGCTCTGGACGAGTCCGTCGATCGATGTGCCGAGCAATTGGCGAGCGGTGCCTGGCCGGAGATTTTCGATTTCCGTCCGTCATTCGAGAATGTCGCGAAGTGGGCTTTCACTGAACTTGCGTCCAGCATTCCTCAGCTGACCTACGTCGAACTCGACAACGAGACGATCGGTGTGGCAACAAGATACGTCAGATCACAATGATCTGACGTATCTCGTTGACGCACCGCGTTCGGTCGACCGGCCTACTGGTAGAGGCGCAACGCAGAACCGATGAAGGTCTTACCGAATGCGAGTCCGGCCTTGTTGAAGTAGAAGCTCAAGACCGTATCTGCAAACGGGACTGCGGACACCGTTTTGGTGATCTGTGACTCGGCGTCCGCCCACTCCGCGCACGCTGCTTCGCCGGTCAAGCCGGATGCCTTGGCAACGGCTGCTTCGTAGGCGGGGTTGTTGATCGAAGAGAAGTTCTTACCTGCTGCCGGAGCAGGACCGGAGAAGAACGGGACGAACCCGCTGGGAACCGAATTGTTGATCTGGATCCACGCGATGTCCCACTGGTTGTTGTCCTTGCCACTGAGCATGACGTCGACAACCTTGGTCTGGTCGGCTCCTGTCACCTCGACGGTCGCACCGAGGTCGGACCATGCCGACTGGGTGAGCTCGGCTGCCGCGCTGCGCGCATCTTCGCCGGCAGCGTAGAAGAGGCGGAGGGTCAGCGGCTTTCCGTCCTTGCTTCGTTTGCCGTCGGAGCCGGCGGTCCAACCTGCAGCGTCCAGTGTTGCCTTTGCTGCGCTGAGGTCGAAGTCCGGAATGTTGCCTGCGACAGAGTCGTACACACAGGCTCGGGGCTCGACGGAGACAAGACTTGTTGCACGGGTGCCCTGGCCGCCAGTGATGACTTCAGCGAGATCGTCGAGATTGACAGCCTGGACGAGAGCTTTTCGAACGGCGGGATCACTGGTCGGATTGTCCGCAATCTGATTGAAGTACATCTGACCGGCGGGAAGTGGGCGCTGGACCGAGTCGAAATTGGCGGCATCGATGCGATCCTTGTCCGGACCGGCGATCGGAGATGCGCTCAGTTCGCCTGAGAGAAGCTGGTTTGCTGCGGTGCTGACATTGGGTGCCATGACAGCAATGACTGTCTTGGGGACACCCGGTGTGTCGGAGGTGGTGTCGTCGGGCCCCCAGCTGTAACCGTCACGACGCTCGAACGTGTAGTGGTCATTGGCCGAGACTTCGGTGACTTCGAACATGCCGGAGCCCAGCGACTTGTTGTTCGAGGCGGTCGGATCTTCGAGTCCGGCATCGCACATGATCGGGAGGCGACTGATGGTGAGGAGGAGGAACGGGGTCGGCGCCGGAGTGGTTACCGTAATGGTGCGGGTGGCGAGATCGGCAGTGGCCGAAGCGCCGATGGGAACTGTGGTGCCGCGTTGTTGTGAACCCTTGGCTGGATCGGCTACGAAGTTGATGTTGTTCGCGACGGTCTGCGCAGTCAGCGTCGACCCGTCGGTACAGGTCACGCCTTCACGAATGGTGAAGGACGCGGAGGTCGGCGTTTCTTCCCACTTCTCGGCCAACCATGGTTTGAATTCACTGGTTTCAGGATCCTGGTAGACCAGGGAGTCGTACGCCAGCTTCGAAATTTCCGCGGTTGCCGCAGAGCCGGACATGATCGGGTTGAGTGCACCCGGATCGCCTTGCAACGCGTACCGGAAGGTTCCGTCAGTCAGAGGCTCACCGCCGCCGGAGCCCGAGGACGTGCCTCCCGAGCTGCAAGCCGACAATACGAGCGCGAGCCCCGCGGTCGCGGCAAGCGTCGAATAGGAGCGGTGTTTCATTGTGCCTCCGTGAAGGAGCCGGGGCCCGGGAGTGAATCGTGAGGGCGCAGTCGAGTGTGACCGCTAAATCTTGGCGTAGGACGTGACGGGCATCTCGGTCGATCCTCACGAAAATCGGGCGGATTTTTGTTCGATTTCACGAAGGTTGGAGTTCTGGTTCAGTTCACGGGGAGTCGAGGTCACTTCGTCGTGGCCACCCGGTCTCCGTGAGCACGGTGCTGGCACTGACCTCAACGGGGAGGTGGGGTCGAGACCGTGGAGGTCTGCGTCGTCGTCGATTTCGGACCAGAATTCGTCCGCCGAAACATCAAGGCCGAGAACGATCCACGGCGGTCCGGCTTCTTGGAACGCGTACGAGACGGTTCCGGTACGCGGAACTGTCGTATCGAACAGTCGGTCTCCGACGGGATAGCCCTGCTGCTCGCCGACCAAAGTCAAGGTAGTCGGTTCGAAGGATGCATCGCGCAAAATCTTCTCGACTGCGCGGTCGAAGCTCTGCTGGACGCTGAACTCTTCGTCCGAGTTCGAACCGGTGAACTCGGGGAAATGCGCACAACACAAAACGTATGGGCCCGCTGAGTTGCAGTAGAGACGAAACACGGGAAATCCACCGGCCACGACGTGACGTTAGCAGGGCGTCGAAATGGAGAAGTTGCTGTTTCAGCAAAGATGGTTGCGTGAGTTGTGGAAGGTCGTTCATCCTGGGTGCATGAGCAACGAACACCACAATCACCACGAAAACTCCGATACCACCGAGAATCCGTACGCCAAGGCGGACGCACAGTTCTGGAACTCGCTGTACGAGGAACGCCCCGCGCGCTGGAGCGGAAATCCCAACCCACAGTTGATTGCCGAAGCCTCCGACCTGGAACCGGGCACGGCACTCGACGTCGGTTGCGGCGAAGGTGCCGACGCTTTGTGGTTGGCGCGTCGCGGGTGGAAGGTCACCGGCACCGACATCTCGTCGGTTGCGCTCGGCCGCGCCCAGGCTCACGTCGAGGGCGAAGGCGTCGACATCGAATGGCTGGAAGCCGACCTGACGAAGTGGGATCCGCAGGGGCGCTCGTTCGATCTGGTGTCCGCGCAGTTCTTCCACATGCTCGAACCCGCGCGCGGGGAATTGTTCCGTGCTCTCGGAGATCTGGTCGCGCCCGGCGGGAATTTGCTGATCGTGGGCCACTCACCTCACGAGTCGCCGACCGAGCACCATCGGGCCATGCTCCATACACCCGAATACGTGGAGTCGCTGTTCACCGATGGTTGGAAGGTGTTGGTCTCGGAGTCGCGGGAACGTGATCTTCCCGCGAACCCCGAGATGCATCACACGACGGATACCGTTGTGCTGCTTCAGCGATTGAGTGCGAGCACCGACAGCAACTCGTAAGCGACGTGGGCCGCTGCGATACCGGTGATCTCGGCGTGGTCGTACGCCGGCGCTACCTCGACGATGTCGGCGCCGACCACGTTGAGTCCCACCAACCCACGCAGTGTGTTCAACAATTCGCGAGAGGTCATGCCGCCCGCTTCGGGTGTTCCGGTGCCCGGAGCGTGGGCGGGATCGAGTACGTCGATGTCGACGGAGACGTACACCGGGCCACCGTCGAGGCGCTTACGCATGCGCTCGACGATGCTGGCGACACCGTCGACCTCGTAGTCGTCACTGCGGATCACCTGGAAGCCGAGGACGCGGTCGTCTTCGAGGTCCTTCTCGCTGTAGAGCGGTCCACGGATGCCGATGTGCTGCGAACGCTCCATGTCGATCAGGCCCTCTTCGCTGGCGCGGCGGAAGGGGGTGCCGTGGGTGAAAGGCTGACCGAAGTAGGTGTCCCAGGTGTCGAGGTGAGCGTCGAAGTGCAGGACGGCGATCGGGCCGTGATCGCGGGCCAGTGAGCGCAGGATCGGCAGTGCGATGGTGTGGTCGCCGCCGAGCGTGAGCACGGAGGAACCGTCGGCGCGCAGGTCGGTAACGGCGGACTGAACCGTCGTGAGAGCTTCCTGGATGTCGAAGGGGTTGACGCCGATGTCGCCGAAATCGGCTACCTGCTGGTTGGCGAAGGGCGAGACCTTCAGCGCCGGGTTGTACGGACGCAGCAGCTTCGACGCAGCGCGGATGTGGCCCGGACCGAACCGGGCACCGGGGCGGTAGCTGACACCCGAATCGAAGGGGATGCCGAGGATCGTCACGTCGGCGCGCGAGACCTCGTCCAGGCGCGGGAGACGCGCAAAGGTGGTCGGCTCGGCGTAGCGGGGGACGCGCGTGGCGTCGACGGGTCCGATGAACGATCCGGGGTTGTTGGTAGCCATGTGCAGAGGTCCCTGCTCTCGATTCGGCGCACACCGGGCGCCCTTCAGTGATGTAGCTCTCTGAGCAAGTATGGTTTCTTCAAGAGGCTCGGTTGTCAACCCCTGTTTCCTGAAAGGGACACGGCGGTCGTGAAGGAGTGGATTCAGTGGCCAAGGCGAAGGAAGTGGTCGAGCCGGTCGGACCGCGCATCGGGGCGAGGCTCAAGGCGGCACGTCAATCGAAGCGGTTGACCCTCGACGACCTGGCCGAGGCCTGTGGTGTGACCAAGGGGTATCTCTCGAAACTCGAGCGCGATCACGTCAACGCGTCGGTGGCGACCCTGATAAAGGTGTGCGCGGTGCTCGAGATCCCCGTCGGATCCCTGTTCGAGAATGCGTCCGCCGGTGAAGTAGTCCGCGCCGACGCCATGCCGCAAATCAGCTTCGGTGGCGAAAAGATGACGGAGTACCTGCTCACGCCTACCAACGAGCGTCGAATTCAGGTGCTGCTCGGCGAGCTGGAACCAGGCGGCGGAAGTGGTCGGGAGTTCTACAGTCTGCCGATCGACGTGAACTTCGTGCACGTGCTCGAGGGCGGCTTGCGGGTCTCGTTCGAGGGCGGTCGGACGGATCCGAACGGTGAGGCCGTCGATGCCGAAGACGTCGTACTTGCGGCGGGCGATTCCTTCACGTTCACGCCGACGCACAACCATAGTTTTCAGGCCGAAGGCTCGGTTCCGGCGAAGGTTCTGTGGGTCTTGAATCCGGCATTGCCGGAAGGGCCCCGCGCGTCGTCTTCGTGAGACTCGAATCCGTGAATGTTGATTCTTAGGAAACAAGAGTTGACATGATTGGCGGCACCCGTCACGCTGGTAGTTGTCCCCGTCACACACACCGTCGAAAATTGGCGTCACGGAACTCCTGAAGGAGCGCACCATGCATGTCGATTCAGTTCGAGTTGGCCTGTTCCAAGGTCCGCTCACCACTCCGGACACCTTTGCGTCGGTGGAGTTCAACCTCGCTGCAATCGACACTGCTGCCCGCGAGGCTGCGGCATCCGGTGCGAAGATCCTGCTGACGCCGGAGATGTCCGCAACCGGCTACGACATCGGCGAACTGGTGTCGCTACGCGCGGAACCGGCCGACGGCCCGATCTTCGATTCCGTCGCCGCGATTGCTCGAAGTGCAGGCATCGCAGTCGTCTACGGCTACCCCGAACTCGACGGGGGAGATGTCTACAACAGTGTGCAGGTGGTGGACCGCGACGGCACTTCGCTTGCGCACTACCGCAAGACGCATCTGTTCGGCACGCTCGACCGCGAACATTTCCGGCCAGGTGAGACCCTGGTGGTCGGGTTCGATTTCGAGGGCATCCGCTGCGGGTTGTTGATCTGCTACGACGTGGAATTTCCGGAAGCGGTTCGGGCCCATGCCGACGCCGGTACCGAATGGCTCATCGTGCCGACAGGGTTGATGACTCCGTACGAACACATTGCGCAGCAAGTGGTTCCGGCCCGCGCATACGAGAGTCAGATGTTTGTCACCTACGTCAATCGGTGCGGCGCCGAAACCGAGCTGACCTACTGCGGTCTCTCGTGCGCCATCGCACCCGACGGTGCCGAGTTGGCGCGGGCAGGGGGCGGCCAGGAATTGCTCTTCGCGGATATCGCCGCCGCCACCGTCTCGCAATCGCGCACCCTCAACACGCATCTCGACGATCGACGCCTCGATCTGTATCCCGACCTTTCTGTCACGACTGTCTCCAAGGAGAACCGTAGATGACCATCCCAGTAGCTCCGGACAGTTCCTCGGAACCCGGCAAGCAGCCGCCCCTCACGATGTTCGGGCCGGATTTTCCGTTCCCGTACGACGACTACGTTTCCAGTCCGGCGGGACTCGGCTCGGTGCCCGATCTGGCACTGGGTACAGAAGTTGCCGTGATCGGTGGTGGACTCTCCGGCATGATCGCGGCCTACGAGTTGCTCAAGGTCGGTCTCAAACCGATTGTCTACGAAGCTGATCAGATCGGTGGCCGGATGCGGTCGGTCGAGTTCGACGGGCACCCCGGGGTTGTCGCCGAGATGGGCGCAATGCGTTTCCCACCGTCGTCGACGACGTTGTTCCACTACCTGAACGAACTGGGTCTGCAGACCGAAGAGTTCCCCAATCCCCTTGCCGAGGTCACGCCGAGCACCGTCATCGATCTCAAGGGTGAGAGCCACTACGCGCACACTCTCGAGGATCTGCCGCCGATCTACACCGAGGTGGCGCAGGCCTGGCAGCGCACTCTCGAAGAGCATGCCGATCTGATTCCGTTGCAGCAGGCCATTCGTGACCGCGACACCGCAGAAATCAAGCGGATCTGGAACGACCTCGTGGTGCGCTACGACGACCAGACGTTCTACGGATTCCTCGCCGCGTCGAAGCACTTCAAGTCCTTCCACATGCGGGAAGTGTTCGGACAGGTCGGATTCGGTACGGGCGGTTGGGATACCGACTACCCCAACTCGATCCTCGAAATCCTTCGTGTGGTCATCACGGCCGCCGACGACGACCACCGCGGCATCGTCGGTGGATCGCAGCAGCTGCCGATGCGGTTGTGGAACCGCGCCCCGGCGCACATGGCGCATTGGCCTGCCGGTACTACGGTCGCTTCGCTCAACGACGGTGAGACGCGTCCCCGCGTCACCGAACTCCGGCGTACCGAGCCCGGCAACATCACGGTCACCGACTCCGAAGGTTTCATTCGCACGTATGCGAGTGCCGTTGTGACAGTGCAGAGTTGGATGCTGCTGAACAACATCAGGTGTGACGACGATCTGTTCCCGATCGACCACTGGACTGCGATCGAGCGAACTCACTACATGGGTTCGACCAAGGTGTTCGTTCTCGTCGACCGCCCGTTCTGGAAGGACAAGGACCCCGTGACCGGCCGTGATTCGGTGTCGATGACACTGACCGACCGTATGAGTCGCGGCACCTACCTGCTCGATCAAGGCGAGGGCAAGCCAGGCCTGATCTGCTTGTCGTACACCTGGTCGGACGATTCGCTGAAGCTGCTGGCGCTCGACGCCACCGAGCGCATGAACATCATGCTGCGCTCTCTCGAAGAGATCTACCCCGGCGTTGACTTCCGCAGCCACATCATCTCGAGCCCGGTGACGCTGTCGTGGGAAACCGAGCGCGACTTCATGGGCGCATTCAAGGCGAACCTTCCGGGGCACTACCGCTACCAGGAGCGCCTGTTCTCCCACTTCGTGCAGAATGATCTCGAACCGCGTCATCGGGGAATCTTCCTCGCCGGTGACGACGTGTCGTGGACCGCCGGCTGGGCTGAGGGCGCGATCCAGACCGCGATCAACGCGGTATGGGGCGTCGTCAACCATCTCGGCGGCGCTGCGCCTGCCGAGAATCCCGGACCCGGCGACGTGTTCGAGGAGCTTGCTCCGATCAGGTTGGGCGACTGAGCTCACCGCAACTGCCGAAATGTCGTGCCCGATGGGGGTTGGTACTCCTATCGGGCACGACCTCTTTCCGGTGATCCACGCAACACTGGAAAGTGTTCGGATCCAATAATTTCCAGGAGGGTGTTCAATGGCGAGCACATCATCGGCGACCAAGACCGCAGCTGCAGAATCGAGACCGGCAGGCGGTGATCGATCCGGTGACCCGGCGCTCGAACTGGTCGCCGAATTGGCAGCAGCGGGCCAGCGACTCGTCTTCCGTCAGGGCGACGACTTGAACAGCGATGCCCTGAGCAGTGACGATCTGACCTGTGTGGTGCTGTGGCCGTCCGGAGAGCCCTCCCTCTCCGATCTGTGCGAGAACTTCGAGTCCCTCGGACTCCGAGTTTCGACGCACCGCCCCCTTCCGACCGTTCTGGGTTCGGCGCACTACTTCACCTTCGAGCCGAGCACCTTCGACGGCAGTGCGCTGCAGAAGATGGCGGACGCCTTCGAAGCCGTCATCGCCGGACAGACCCGGATGGACGCATTCTCCAGTCTGATCGGACGAGCAGACATCACGTGGCGCGACGCAGAGTTGCTGCGCGCTGCGTGCCGTTTCCTCGCTCAGGCTCGTATCGGGTTGTCCGAGAGCTACATCGTCGGAGTGTTGGCAGCGAAGCCGCTCTTCGTACGGCAGGCAATCGAACTCTTCACCGCGCGTTTCGATCCCGCCGTAGCAGGTTCGCGTGAGACGGCCGTGGCCACCGCGGCGGCGGCCATCGACGAATCAGTCGACGGTGCAGACACTCTCGACGAGGATCGCGTCTTGCGCGGCGTTCGTTCGTTCCTGCAGGCGACTCTGCGCACCAACTGGTACCTGCGTGGTGAGTCCGGCGACCCGCTGCCGTACGCGTCGTTCAAGATCGACTCGCAGTTGCTCTCCACCCCGCAGAAGACCGTTCCCTTCCGCGAGATCTACGTCAGCGCACCCAATGTCGAAGGCGTTCATTTGCGTAGTTCGTCCGTCGCCCGTGGCGGCCTGCGTTGGTCGGATCGATACGAGGACTACCGCACCGAGGCCCTGAGCCTCATGAAGACCCAGAGCGTGAAGAATTCCCCGATCGTTCCTTCGGGTGCCAAGGGCGCGTTCGTGGTTCGGGGCACGTCGTCACCGACTCCGGCGCAGGTGCAGGAGTCGTACAGCACCTTCATTCGCGGCTTGCTGGACGTGGTGGACAACATCGTCGACGGCGCTGCGGTACACCCGGCAGAAGTAATCGAGTACGACGGTGAAGACTCCTATCTCGTCGTGGCAGCAGACAAGGGGACCGCACGGTTCTCGGACGTCGCGAACGGCATCGCCGTCGAGCGTGGTTTCTGGCTCGGCGACGCTTTTGCTTCCGGCGGTTCGGCCGGCTACGACCACAAGGCGATGGGCATCACCGCTCGCGGCGCCTGGGTAGCGGTACGACGGCACTTCGCCGAGCGCGACCTCGATGTCGACACCGATCCGTTCACCGTCGCGGGTATCGGGGACATGTCCGGCGACGTGTTCGGCAACGGAATGTTGCTCTCGCACAAGATCCGTCTGGTCGCGGCATTCGATCACCGCCACATCTTCATCGACCCGAACCCCGACACCGAGACGACGTTTGCCGAACGCGCTCGCCTCTTCACCGTGCCGCGCTCGTCCTGGGACGACTTCGACCGCACCGTGATGTCGCCTGGTGGTGGCGTCTGGCCGCGGAGCGCGAAGTCGATCCGCCTTCCGCTCGAGGCGCGGGCGGCCCTCGGAATCACCGAGGAGAAGCTGACCCCGCAGGAACTGATCCGAGCGATCCTGTGTGCTCCGGTGGACCTGTTGTGGAACGGCGGCGTCGGTACCTACGTGAAAGCGTCGACCGAAAGCAACGTCGACGCGGCCGATCCGTCCAACGACGCAGTTCGCGTCAGCGCTGACGAGTTGCGTGCGACGGTGGTCGGTGAGGGCGGCAACCTCGGCTTCACCCAGCGTGCCCGCATCGAATATGCCGCTGGCGGTGGCCGAATCAACGCCGACTTCATCGACAACGCGGCCGGCGTGGCTACCTCGGACCGTGAGGTCAACATCAAGATCGCACTCGCAGCGTTGGACTCGACCTCGCGCAATGAACTACTCGCGGCGGCCCAGGACGAGGTGGCCGCATCGGTGCTCGAGGCCAGTGAAGATCAGACCCTCGCGATCAGCCTGGCCGAGCACCGCGCACCGGCCCTGCTCGATCAGCACGAGCGGTTGATCGAGAACCTCGTCTCGGCGGGCGCCATGAAGCGACTGGAAGAATCTCTGCCCGACGCCAAGGCGCTGGCGGTCAGGGCGCGTGCCGGGCAGGGTCTCCTGCGGCCGGAACTTGCTGTGCTGGTGGCGCAGTCGAAGAACGTACTGACTGCGGAACTGGGCGCATCGACGGTCCCGGACAATCAGATCTTCGCCGATCGTCTCCCACAGTACTTCCCGCTCTCCGTCGTCGAGGCCGCACCGGACGCAGTCCGCGCACATCGGTTGGGCCGCGACATCATCATCACCTCGGTTGTCGACGAACTGGTCAACCGCGTCGGCCCCGGCGTGCTGTTCCGGCTGGAGGAACACCTCGGAGTCCACAGTCCGGAAGCGGCTCTGGCCTACGCAGTGGTCAGCGAAGTGCTCGGCACCGAGGAACTTCGGCGCGAGATCTTGAACTCGGAGCTGCGCGCCACCGAGCAGTTGCAGGCTCTCGATCGCTTGCAGCAGTTGTTGGAATCCGAGATGAGCTGGGTGTTGCGTCGCCCGGGAGCAGCCGGCCGGTTCACCGTGAACCCGCGAGCCGACATCGATCGATGGGCCGCGCCGGTGCGGGCTCTCACCGAAGGGCTGTCGGCAAGTGAGCGCATCGAGGCTTCTTTCGGGGCGCTCGCCCTGGCTGACATTGCATTGCAGGAGAATACGACGGTTCAGGCCGCAGCTGCGATCTACCGGGAACTCTCCGACACCCTCGATCTGGGCGATGTTCTCGGGGGCGTCGACGTTGCCGTCGGTGCCTCGCATTGGGAGGTCATGGGCAGCGCTGCCGTCCACGCCAGGTTGACGGCGCGTTTCGCAGACCTCGTGTCCGGAGCGCTCGGAGAAGGTATTCCGGAGGTCGTCGAGTTGTGGACCGCCGCCAATCCGCAAGCGGTGCGCCGGTTCACGGCTTTGATGTCGAGCGTGAGCCGCAGTGGAGCGCTGGACACCGCCCGTCTCTGCACGGTCGACGCCGAACTCGAACTGCTCGTCCGCGGTGCGTCGAGCTTCGCTTCGGTGCATGCGGAGGAGCGTTCAGCGGCCCTCCCAGGCGAGTAGCGATAGCAGTAGTTCGGCTCTGACCCTGGCCTGCCCGAGGTCGCATTGCAGCAGTTCCTCTATGCGTGCGATGCGGCCTCGGAGGGTGTGCCGGTGAACACCGAGTTCGGCTGCGGCCGATTCCCATTGGCCGTTCGCCTCGAGATAGGCGCGCAGTGACGCGGCCAGTGCGGTTCCGTGTGCCTGGTCGTGTTCCGTCAGCACCGGGATGGTGTCCGCAGCCATGGCGATCAATGCGTCACGGGCAGGCTCGGATGCCAGAATCGTCGAACCACTCAGAGCGTCGAACTCGAGAATACGCGCCGTAGCCGTCGTGAGGTTGGCCGCGGCGCGGGCCTGGACGAGTGCGCGGGGTGCGTCGAGAAGACGGTGAGGGGTGCTGATTCCGGCACGCACGGCTTTCGCTTCGGTGGGGGAGAGCTGCGCCAGTAGTGTTTTGGCGGTGTCGATTGTGTCGGTTCCGCGGAGGAGGACGGTCAGCGAACCGTCCTCGGATTGCGCGAACAACGGCCGGCCTGCTCGTGCGAGAGCGTTGTCGAGTTCGCGAAGAACGGGGCCGAGTCCGGATCCGCGAACGTGGACGACACGGACGTTGCCGTGCGTGTCGCTCGCTTCGTCCAAGTACGACGGCACACCGTCCTCGGGGATTCGGCCGTCGAGTAAGAGCCCGAAAGCCATGGCGTTGAGTCGAGTTCGCTCGGCCCGCAGGCGAACCGGCTTCTCGAGTTCGAGAGTGAGCAGTGAGACCGCATGCCCGAGCAACACTCTGTCGATATTGCTCAGGGGCCCGGCGCCGGCCATTGCGAGGTAGCCGTGCCAGCTGTCGGTGACGCCGACCGGGGACAGTGTCAGCGTCCGTTCGGGCGTGCTCTGCGAGATCGACGCCGGAGCGTTGGGATCGCGAGTGGTGGCCGCGACCGCGCGAACCTCGGTGATCAACGACTTCTGGTTTGCCGGATGCACCGCGGTGATCCGATCTCCGACAAACGCCACCGAAGTTTTTGTGGCCGTGGCCAGTTCGCGCACGATGGCCGAGACGCCACCGCGCAGTGCAACGCGGGTGATGCGTGTCTGTACTTCTGCCGCGCGGAGTACCGATTCGTATTCCTGCTGGCTCAGACGGGTCATCACCGCGCGCGTGACTGCCGCGAACGGGGTCGTGAACGGCACTTCCAGCAGGGGGAGTCCGCGACTGCGGGCGGCGGCAATCAGGTCTGCGGGCACACTCTCGTGGGAAAGGCCGGTCCCGAAACCCAGAGCCGATACTTCTGCGGCGGCCAGACGGTCGATGTACTCGCTGTAGTCGGTGGCGTCCGCGCCCACCAGTGCCAGCCCGGTGGTGAGCACCAATTCGCCGCCGGAAAGCCACGGTGTGGGGTCCGTCAGCTCTGTGGCCTGCGCGAACGTGACGGGGTGGGTGGCAGCTGCTCGGTCGGTGAGCAGAGCCAGCGAGAGGTGTTTCTGGCGCAAGAGCCACGAGATCGGAACCGTCACCTGATCAAGGCTAGCTGTCGTTGCCGATATGGAGTAGTCCCGAACCTTCGGGTATCCATTTCGGCAGTGCTTGCGATGCTTCGCGCGTCGCATACTCGAATGCAATACACAACCGAGAGGGTGGTCACATGAGTGCAATCGAATACCGGCTTCCGCAGGAGCGTCGCATCGTCACGGAGTTCCCGGGCCCGCGCTCGGCTGCGCTCGCCGAACGCCGTAAGAAGGTCGTCGGCGCCGGCGTCGCATCCACCCTCCCGGTCTACGTCGCCGACGCAGACGGCGGAGTCATCGTCGACGTCGACGGCAACTCGCTGATCGACCTCGGTGCCGGTATCGCGGTGACCAGCGTCGGCGCTTCCAACCCGGCCGTCGTGTCCGCCGTTCAGGATCAGGTCGCGCACTTCACCCACACCTGTTTCATGGTCGCTCCGTACGAGGGCTACGTCGAGGTCGCCGAGCGTCTCGCCGAGCTCACCCCCGGTGACCACGAGAAGCGTTCCGTGCTGTTCAACTCCGGCGCAGAAGCCGTCGAGAACGCCGTCAAGATCGCCCGTCACGCAACCGGTCGCGACGCAGTCGTCGTCTTCGACCACGCGTACCACGGCCGCACCAACCTCACGATGGCACTGACCTCGAAGTCCATGCCGTACAAGAGCGGCTTCGGTCCGTTCGCCCCCGAGGTCTACCGCGTCCCGATGTCCTACCCGTACCGCGAGGGCCTCAACGTCGATGGCTCCAAGATCACCGGTGAGCAGGCCGCACAGCGCGCCATCACGATGATCGAGAAGCAGGTCGGTGCTGCCAACACGGCCGCCATCCTCATCGAGCCCATTCAGGGCGAGGGCGGATTCATCGTTCCCGCAGAAGGATTCCTCCCGACGCTCGTCGCGTGGGCCAAGGAGAACGGCGTCGTCTTCATCGCCGACGAGGTTCAGGCAGGCTTCGCTCGTACCGGCGCCTGGTTCGCCAGCGATCACGAGGGCATCGTCCCCGACCTGGTCACTCTCGCCAAGGGCATCGCAGGCGGCATGCCGCTCGCCGCTGTCACGGGCCGCGCCGAGCTCATCGACGCCGTCCACCCCGGCGGCCTCGGTGGCACCTACGGCGGTAACCCCGTCGCCTGCGCCGCTGCATTGGCGTCCATCGACCAGATGCGTGAGCTCGACCTCTGTGGCCGCGCACGCACCATCGAGTCGACCGTCGTCGGCCGAATGAACGCACTGGCAAAGGAACTCGACGTCATCGGTGACGTTCGCGGTCGCGGCGCGATGCTCGCCATCGAGCTGGTCAAGCCCGGTGGGCAGGAGCCGGACGCCGACATCACCAAGAAGATCGCCGCCGAATGCCTCGCTGCCGGCGTCGTGATCCTCACCTGCGGTACCTACGGCAACGTCATCCGTTTGCTCCCGCCGCTGGTCATCTCCGAAGAGCTGCTCGACGACGCGTTGACCGTCCTCGAGACCGCTATCCGCACTGCAGCACAGGGGAACTGACATGTCCAACGTCTCGGATCTTCTCGACTCGGTACCCAAGGGTCTCTGGCTCGGCGGCAAGCTCGTCCCGGCCGAGAAGACCTTTGCGGTCTACAACCCGGCAACGGGTGAGGAACTCGCCCAGGTAGCCGACGCCACCGCTGCCGACGGTATCCGTGCGCTCGACCTCGCCGCTGCGGCGCAGGAAGACTGGGCGGCCACTCCGGCACGTGTACGCGGCGAGATCCTGCGCACCGCCTTCGAATTGCTGCACGCCCGCGCCGAGGACTTCGCGCTGATGATGACCCTGGAAATGGGTAAGTCGTTGGCAGAGAGCCGCGGTGAGGTCAACTACGGCGGCGAATTCCTGCGCTGGTTCAGCGAGGAAGCAGTACGCATCGGCGGACGTTTCACGCAGGCTCCGGCCGGCAACGGTCGCATCCTGGTCACCAAGGAAGCCGTAGGACCGGTCCTCGCGATCACCCCGTGGAACTTCCCGCTCGCCATGGGCACACGCAAGATCGGACCGGCGCTGGCTGCCGGTTGCACCATCATCGTCAAGCCCGCCGAGGACACGCCGCTGACCATGCAGCTCCTCGGTCAGGTGTTCGCCGATGCCGGTCTGCCCGACGGTGTGCTCTCGATCCTCCCGACGTCCGACGCGGCCTCCATCAGTGGACCGCTGATGGAAGATGCGCGTCTGCGCAAGGTCACCTTCACCGGCTCCACTGGCGTCGGAAAGTTGTTGGTGCGCAATGCTGCTGACAAGCTGCTCCGCACGTCGATGGAACTCGGTGGCAATGCGCCGTTCATCGTCTTCGACGACGCCGACATCGACGCAGCTGTCGACGGCGCAATGCTCGCGAAGATGCGCAACGGCGGCGAGGCCTGCACCGCGGCCAACCGCATCTACGTCGCCAACTCGGTGCGCGAAGAGTTCACCGACAAGTTCACCGCCAAGGTTGCGGCCTTGAAGGTGGGCGCCGGTGACGCCGAGGGCACCAACATCGGACCGCTGATCAACACCAAGCAGCTCGCAACCGTCACCGGACTCGTCGACGACGCCGTGTCCAAGGGTGCTCGCGTTCGCACCGGTGGATCGGCACCCGAAGGCCCCGGGTTCTTCTTCACCCCGACGGTCCTCGACCAGGTGCCCGCCGACGCGCGCCTGCTGAAGGAAGAGATCTTCGGACCCGTTGCGGCAGTGGTCGGTTTCGACACCGAAGACGAAGCGATCGCGGCTGCGAACAACACCGAGTACGGTCTCGTGGCGTACTTTTACACCCGCGACATCGACCGTGCAATGCGCGTCTCGGCCAAGCTGGACACCGGCATGGTCGGCGTCAATCGCGGCGCGATCTCCGATGCTGCCGCGCCGTTCGGTGGCGTGAAGGAATCGGGCTTCGGCCGTGAAGGCGGAACCGAGGGTATCGACGAGTATCTCGATACCAAGTACGTAGCGCTCTAACTTGCTGTGCGCCTTTATTAACCGCGGGCGGTTAATAAAGGCGCACAGTTGTCTATTGACCTAACGGAGTGGGGCGGTAGTACTTGCCCTCGTGGTAGAGCAGCGGTGCGGCAGCGGATTCGTCGTCTTCTTCGGCGTGCACCCGCGTGACGAGACCGATGACCAACGTGTGATCGCCGACAGGGATCAACTGGTCGACCTTGACGCGCATCCAGCTGGGGGTGCCGTGCAGCACCGGTTCCCCGGTGTCGAGCACTGCCCACAGTGACTCGTCTGCAAAACGCTGATCGGCACTACGCGCAAAGCGCTGGGCCAGATGCTGCTGATGTTCGCCGAGAAGGTGGATCACCAAGGACTCGGCTGCCTTGAGCGCATTGATGCTCGACGACGTCTCCGCGATGTTGAACGAGACGAGCGGCGGCTCGAGGGAGACGGACGAGAACGAAGTGGCGGTGAAACCCACCGGGCCGGTACCCGAATCGAGGGTCACGACGGTGACACCGGCGGGGTGGCGGCGAAGCGCAGCGCGGTAGTCACCGGCGCAGATGCCGGTGGACAACTCGGGCGTCGCTGCTACTTCGGGGACGTCGGGGGTGGTGTGGCTGGAAACGGCATTCGGCTTGTCAGACAACGGGAACTCTCCGGCTGGAACTCGAGGTGTGCGGTGTGGTCGAGGTGACTGCGCTCGGCATACACAGACATGCGTCGGTGCGGCACAGATCTACGTGTCGTCGACGCCAGTGGTTACCGGCCGGGGTCCTGGTTGCAGTGCACATGGTGCGTCCAACTATAGGTGGACGCACGTCTGAGTGGGTTCGGACCGGGTTGGCTGAAGTGCGTCAGTCCATGTCGACGGCGAGGCCGGCCGTGATTCGAAGGAGTTCGGAGTACGTCGTGCGAAAGACCGTGTTCGGGTGCCCGGCAGCAGCCCACAATTCGGGGTACTGCTCGAGGGCGGTATCGATGTACGTCGGCAGGTTGGTGGGATGCCCGAGCGGAGCGACCCCACCGATCGGCTGGCCCGTCGCGGACTTCGCCATCTCCAGCGGCGCCCGCGTGAGCTTGCCTTCGAGGCGTTCGCCGGTGGCCTTCAGATTCACCTGATGCGCGCCGGAGACCAGCAGCAGGACCGGATCGTCGTCGAGAAGGAACACCAGTGACTTGGTGATCGCGCCTACCTCCACCCCGACGGCCGCCGCTGCCTCGGCCGCGGTGTGCGTGGCGTCGGGCTGCGTGACGATGACGCCGTGGTGACCCCGCGAGATCAGTGTTTCGGCGACGTGCGAGGCGTTGGGGTGGAGGAGGCTCGTCATGAGTTCAGACTAGGACTAGTCGGCGTTCGCCACAGCTGGAGTCGGCGTCGTGTCGGTGGACTTTCGGTTACGACGGATCGTGAAGCCGAACAGCATGACCGCACCGATCAGCGCGTAAAGGAACAGCGTCAGAGCAGGCTGGCCGACGCCGACGTTGTTGAAGTAGACGATGCTCCGGACGCCTTCGGTGCCGGCGCCGGGTGTGATCCACCGGCCGATGGCGGCGTAGAACGAGGGAATCACGTTGGAGCCGAATGCGCCTCCCGCACTGGGATTGCCGAGGATCACGAAGACGGCGATAGCCAGCGGGACTGCCAGAACGCCGATGGCGGCGCGCAATCCGAGTGTGAACATGGCGGTGCCGAACACCACGGCTGTTCCCAGGATCCAGAGCGGGAACCAGTGGCCGGCGAAGGTTCCGAGTACGTGTGAGGTGATGAGGGCGCCGAGGGCTCCCGAGATGATCGAGTAGATCGCGATCACGCCCGTGTGTGCGCTTGCCTGGCGGAGAGTCTTCGGCGCACCGATGAACAGTCCGATGGCTGCCGCAAGGAGATAGCCGCCGACGACCCAGCCGACCGAGAGGTAGAAGCCGGAGAGGCCGCGGTTGTCGTGTGCTCCGACGGGGATCTCGTCGCGGACGACGAACTGTCGGTCCTGTGTCGCCTCGACCTTCGTGAACACCGCTTCGAGTGACGTCGCGATGGAGCTGCCGCCCGCGCTCGCGGTGATCAGGGTGTCCGGCCCGGCCGGGTTGATGACAAACGCGCCCTGGATCTCGCGGTCGTTGATCATGCGGCGAGCGGTCGCCGTGCTGTCGACCACCTGAGCGTCGAGCGGGCTGCCGTCGATGGCGTTAAGTTTGTCGGCGATCTGCTGATCCATGCCGTCCGGTGTGCCCTGATCGGCGATGACCGCGATTTCGATGTCTCGCGGAGTCGGCTGATGGAAGGCGGCGACGTAGCTGAGGATGAAGCCCATCTGCAGCAGGAGCACGCCGACGAACAGCGCGGCCATCACCTTGGGTGCGCCGTATTTCACCAGCAGATTGTCGTGGTGGTGTTCGTCGTGGGTGGAGCTGTTGTCTGGTGCGGCGTGTGCCGGATGCGTAGTGGTCACGAAAGAGTCCTGATCTTGTCGAAAGTAAAGAGCTTGTCAATACCCGAGGTATTGAATACTCTAGGTATCGTGACTGAATCTCGTCAACCGGACTGGACGCCGGTAACCCGCCCCGGACGTGACGTGGTGCGGCAAAGACTGCTCGACGCTGCGGCGGAAGAGTTTGCGGAGCGCGGATTCAGTGCTGCACGTCTCACTGAAGTTGCTCGCCGAGCGGGCTTCACCAAGGGGGCTGTCTACTCCAACTTCGAGTCGAAACAAGATCTGTTCGCCGAACTGTTCGCGCAACGGTCTCTCGAACTGGCCGGCCGTGTGCTTGCCGAGATCGCCGGGATGAACCCGGCCGACGCGGCGGGCAAAGGTGGCGAGGCCATTGCAACATGGATGGTCGACGACCCGGGGTGGTCACTGCTCGTCCTCGAATTCGGAGTGCTCGCCGGACGTGATCCGCAGATCGCTCAGGCGTACTTACGTGAGCGTCGCCACTTGCGCAGTCAACTCGTGGAGTTGATCGGTGAACGTGCCCGTGAATGGGGAGTGGACGATTCCTTCGATGTGCGGACCACTGCAATCTCGTTGATGGCCTTGATATCCGGGCTCGTTCTCGAGCACTCGGTGGATCCGGAAGAAGTTGATCAGAGCGTCATGGGTGCCGCCGTGACGGCACTCTTCGCCGGCGCCGTCGCACGGGCAGGATTGCCCGCCGTCTGAGTTGCTCGGTTGACAGGCAACGGATTTGAGAACTACCCTCTGGGTGCAGTACCTCGTTAGGTGAGGCTTCTGCACGAACACAGGCCACTGATCTCACGACGTCGAGAGACGCCCAAGGTTAGGACAGATCTCCCCGGCTTAAGGGGTGATCCAAAGTGGCTTCCTGGTCGCGATCGGGACACGTCGTGCAGTGCCAAAACTCGGACGTGGAGGTGTTTTCGCAGCTTGATGCCGGTTTCTTCCGGCGAAGGCGAGAGTACGTCGATATTCGGTTCTCCTGGCGTGTGCTGTGCGCATGTACTTGTGTGGCGTCATCGGACGCCCCGAACTTTCAGGAGGTGACCATCGTGGACGACCCGCCGAGTCGATATTCGACCCATCCTTCTGTTCTTGCCGACGATGCTCACCCCGGTCTTTTGCTCTTCAGTCACTGACTCTTTGCATCCTCGGCTTCATCTGCGCGGCTTTGCCGCGTCCGCTGACGACTTCCATTGTCGCTCAGCGCATTCTGCTGCCCTCATGCACTGGCATGGTCCGGCGTGTTCGGGCAGCCGAGGAGATTCGTCATGTCATTTTCCGTTCTCGCATTGCGGCCACGGCCCACGAGAAACAGTGCACAACAAACACCTTCAACAGTCCTGGCAAAGGAAAGCGCACAGGAATTGGTCGACTACTCGGCCTCGGACACGCGCACCGTCCTCGCCGATCTGACCACGACGGCCAACGGCCTTCGCGACGATCAGATCGACGATCTTCGTCGGCAATACGGGCGCAACGATGTCCGCCACGACCGCCCGGCGCCGGCAATCGTGCAGTTCGCGGGGGCCTTCAAGAACCCGTTCATCCTGATCCTGGTATTCCTCGCCCTGATCATGGTCGGGACCGACGTGGTCTGGGCGGACCCCGAGGACGGTCCTTCCTACGAGGGCATCATCACTCTCGGGTTGATGATCTTTGTCAGTGTCTCACTGAGGTTCTGGCAGGAATACCGTTCGAGCCGCGCCGCCGAGGCGCTCAAGGCGATGGTTACGACGACCGTCGCGGCCACCCGCAAGATCAACAACACCGTGGTCACGGCTGAGATTCCGATCGAGCAGTTACTGCCAGGTGATGTAGTCCAGCTTGCCGCCGGCGACATGATCCCGGCCGATGTCCGCATCATTCGGGCCAAGGATCTACAGGTCAATCAGTCCATGCTCAGCGGTGAATCGATGCCGGCCGAGAAGTCGGCGGACCCGTCGTCGGGGATCGACGTCGATCGGCTGCTCGAAGCCGAGAACATCGGGTTCATGGGTACTTCCGTCGTGTCGGGCAGTGGCACCGCCGTTGCGGTGCACACCGGCAAGCGGACCTACTTCGGTGCCATGACAGCACAATTGGCGTCCAAGCGACCCGAAACCAGCTTCGACGTCGGGGTGCGCAGTGTCAGCTATCTGCTGATCAAGTTCATGCTGATCATGGTTCCCGCGGTGTTCATCATCAACGGACTGACCAAGGACTGGAGCCAAGCACTACTCTTCGGCGTCGCCACCGCCGTGGGGTTGACTCCGGAAATGTTGCCGCTCATCGTGACGGCGAACCTGGCCAAGGGTGCGCTCCACATGTCGCGCAAGAAGGTGATCGTCAAGCAGATCAACGCGATTCAGAACTTCGGTGCCATGGACGTTCTGTGCACGGACAAGACCGGAACTCTCACCGAGGACCGCATCGTTCTCGGTGAGCATCTCGATACTGCCGGACGTAAGTCCGAGGACGTATTGCGGCTAGCGGCGGTCAATTCCGTGAATCAGACCGGATTGCGCAGTCTTCTCGACGACGCGGTGATCGAGGCCGCCGGTCCCGAAGTGGTCGAGGAGATCTCGCGTCGCCACGGGTTGGTGGACGAGATTCCCTTCGACTTCAAGCGCCGTCGACTCTCCGTGGTGGTCGACCACGGAGACGCCGATCTGATCGTAACCAAAGGTGCAGTGGAAGAGCTCCTTTCGATCTGTGAATCGGTGGAACTGGACGGGGTGACCCACCAATTGACACCGGGATGGCTGGCCCGAGTCGACCGTCTGGTCGCGGAGCTGAACGGTCAAGGCAAGCGAGTGCTTGCGGTGGCAACCAAGACAGTCGTCGAAGAGCAGCGCCGCGAGTACTCGACGGCCGACGAAGAGGGCATGACCCTGGTCGGGCTGCTGGCATTCCTCGACCCGCCGAAGGAATCTGCGGCCGGGGCGATCGAAGCCCTCGCGAGCCACGGAGTCGCGGTCAAGGTAGTGACGGGTGACAACGAACTGGTCGCCGAAACCGTCTGCGGCAAAGTCGGTATCGACGTGGGAACTGTTGTATCCGGCGCCGAGATCGAAGCGTTGAGCGACGACGCCCTCGACGAGTTGGTGCAGCGGACAACCGTATTCGCGAAGACAGATCCGATGCAGAAGGCACGCATTGTCGAATCGCTGCGCCGGGTCGGCCACACGGTTGGTTTCCTCGGTGACGGTGTCAACGACGCACCCGCACTGCGGGCTGCGGACGTCGGCATCTCCGTCGACACAGCGGCGGACATCGCCCGCGAATCCGCGGACATCATCTTGCTGGAGAAGGACCTCGGTGTACTCGAACAAGGAGTCATCGAAGGGCGTCGTACCTTCGGAAACATCCAGAAGTACATCAAGATGACTGCGTCGTCGAACTTCGGGAACGTCTTCTCCGTGCTCGTCGCCAGCGCCTTGCTGCCGTTCATCCCCATGATTCCCGTAGTTCTGTTGTTGCAGAACCTGATCTACGATCTCTCGATGCTCACGATCCCGTGGGACCGCGTCGACGACGACTTCCTCGCGAAGCCCCGCAAGTGGGAGACCAAGAGCCTTCGCCGGTTCATGGTGTTCATCGGCCCGATCAGTTCGATCTTCGACATCTCGACCTTCGCGCTGATGTGGTTCGTGTTCGCCGCCAACTCTCCCGAGCACGCAGCCCTGTTCCAATCGGGTTGGTTCATCGAGTCATTGATCTCGCAGACGCTGATCGTTCACATGATCCGCACCCGCAAGATCCCGTTCATCCAGTCGCGTGCATCGCTGCCGGTACTGCTCAGCACGGGCGCCGCCTGCGTCTTCGCGCTGGTGTTCCCGTTCACGTCCTGGGGTCATTCCCTCGGGTTGGTTTCACTGCCGTGGAACTACTTCCCGTGGCTGGTCCTCACTCTCGCGGCATACTGCGTCGTCACGCAGGTGGCCAAGGGAATGTTCATCCGTCGATTCGCGACCTGGCTCTAGGAGTTCACCGTGGAAATCCACGTCATCCTTGTGCGGATAGCGCTCGGGCTCGTCCTCGGCGCTGCCGTCGGGATCGAAAGGCAATGGCGCGCAAGGATGGCGGGTCTGCGAACCAACGCGTTGGTGAGCTTGGGTGCGACGCTCTTCGTCATCATGGGCGCGTACGGGTTTCAGGGCCCGGACGCTGATCCGACGCGCGTCGCAGCGCAGATCGTCTCGGGGATCGGTTTCCTCGGTGCTGGAGTGATCATGAAGCAGGGTGCGTCGGTCACCGGCCTGAACACTGCCGCCACTCTGTGGGCCACGGCCGCAGTCGGCGCACTGGCCGGCGGCGGAATGTACTGGGTCGCGGTGTTCGGTGCCGGCGCAATCATGTTGGCGAACACGCTGTTGAGGCCGTTGGGCCGGATGATGGATCACCAGCCTGCCCGAACCGGACGCGAAGAACCACCCGCGGACTACACCTTCGAGGTGACCTGTCACGGCGACGCCGAAGCTCACATCAGAGGTCTTACCGTGCAGTCCATTTCGAGGCCCGAGTTTCAGCTCCGGTCAGTGCAGTCCTTCGACATCCCGGACAGCGACCGCGTGCGGGTGGTAGCCGAACTGGCCGCAGCGGAGCGTGACGACGGACTCCTGGAATCCGCCGTCAGCCGACTTAGCCTTGAACCGTTGGTGACTCACGTTCGGTGGGAGGTGGAACCGTCGAAGTAGATTCGGGGTCGCTGTCAGTCAGCGCGCATGTTCCTGCGGCGCAAGTGAGTTCCCCGGTGCAATGTTCGCGCAGTTGGACGGTGCAGGCTTGCCGTTCAAGCGGTCGTCGACCCAGGCGAGCGCACCGGGCAGCCAGAGCATGGCGCCGAGGAAGTGGCTGATGGTGTCGTACTGGTCGTACTGAATCGCCAGGCCGGCGTCGCAGTACTTGCGTGCGAGGGTGCGGACGTCGCCCGTGATCATCACGCCGTCTCCCGCTCCGACACCGGGGCCGCCGGGTTGGGTGCCCTCGATGGTGCCGTTGGCCGCCTGCGCGATGAACATCGGAATGGTCGGTGTCGCCGCGGTGCCCATGTTGATCTTGTTCACGACATCGACGTACTCGGGAACCGTATTGGGATCGGCGTACTCGGGTTTGACCAGATCCTGCCAGGTCAGTCCGGGATACTGTGCCAGCACATTGCCGATGGACGCGTCTTCGAGTCGAGCCATGACGTCGCGTCCACGGTCGCTGAGATACTTTCCGAAATCGATGTCGTACGAACGCGCAACGCCGACGATGGCCATGCCGACGACGCCGCCCCACCCGATGCTTCCGCTCGCGTAGCGAAGGTTGTTGGCCGGATTGACCAGCACGCCGCCTTGCGCGGCACCGATCAAGTTATCGTTGATCTCCGGTGCGTACGCGGGAGCGAGGATCGAAGCCCAGTTGGTGGCGATCGCTCCGCCGGAGTACCCCATCAGCGCGATCTCTGCGTCGTCGGTGATTCCGGTTTCCGGGACATCTTTGGCCGCACGCAGAGCGTCGAGCGTCATCATCCCGTATTCGGGTCCGGCAGCGAAGTTTGCATCCGGGCCTTCGGTGTCCGGGACGACGATCGTGTAGCCGAGGGCGAAGAGCGGCCCGAACAAGGCTGCCTCGATGGACGTGAAGGTTCCGCCGACGTTGAAATTACGCCCACTCGGCGTCCAATCTCCGATCGGGGTGTTGCCCGCGATAGCCCGCGACGGACTGTCGTCGGGGTTCAGTGAATCGTAAAAGGATTGGTACGAAACAACTTTGTCCGGTTGAGCGTTGGCCGGGCGCAGGATCGAGGTGACGTTGGCCGACGGCTGACCGAGGGCGTCGGTTGATCGGTAGAGAACCTGCACTGCCTGTATCGGGGTCGGGATGTTGAGAATGGTGTACGGCACGGTGCGAGTCTCGAGGACCGCGCCTGGAGCATACGACGAGAGAGGCGCCGCGCCCTCGTAGCTGTAGAAACTGTCATCAGGGGACTGGGCAAGAGCCGGCTGCGCGAGTGCTGCCGGTGCACCGACGCCTGTCAGTGCAACCGCGAGTACTCCGACAACTGTGCGAGATAAGACCCTTGACGACATACTCGTCCTCCACATTGGTGTGCCGCGCCCCACCCTGAGATCGCGGTGTGACGACCACCATATATTACTCGCGGGTAATGTGGGGATCGGTCAGATCGGGCGCAGGCTCGAGGTCTCGGCGTAGGAAGATTTCGGAGGGCTCGCCTGGGAGTAAAAGAACTCCCGCGTCGGTGTATCCCATTGCGCGATAGAAGTTCTGGGCTGATTCGTCGGCGAGTGTGGAGGTGAGGACCTGCGAGTGTCCCGCGCGGCTCATGCGTTTTTCCCAATCTGTGACCAAAGCGCGCCCGATGCCTTGGCCGCGGTTCGAAGACAGGACGGTCAGCATGTTCATGAACGGAATCTCGTCCCAGAACAAGCCCCAGCGCAGCCAGCCGATTGGATTACCGTTGTCCTCGGCGACGAGTATCCGGCCGCGTTGGATCACTGACGCGAGTTCCTCGGCTGCGATGTGTGAGTCGTGCTCACGTAAGAACGGCAAGTCTGTCTGCGCTGCGACGCGAATGTTCATCACAGAAGTCAGTATCGCCGTTCAGTCGGAGTTGATGGCGTTCGGCTTGGACAGGTAGACGACTCCGGGGATGTGGCTGGGGTCCGGCGGCAATTGGGAGTAGCCCGCTCGGGTGTACAGGCGAATGTTCCGCACGCTCTTGCTTCCGGTGAACAGCTCGAAACTTGTGGTGTGCTCCGGAGCGTTCTGTTCCACGTGTTGCAAGAGGCGTCGGCCGAGGCCGTTGCCCGCCAAGTCCGGCGCCACCATGAGGCGCCCTATCTGCCATGCGGTTCCGTCCGCGGTTCCTCGCACGGCCCCGACGAGCCGTCCGCCGCGTCGTGCGGCCCAGACCGTCGACTGCTGAACCCAGGCTCGGACCGTGGGTAGGTCCTCGTGGAGCGGGGGTATGTCCATGCTGTTGTTCGAGATTGCTTCCGAGACCCAGCAACAGCGTTGTAGAACAAGGATTTCCGCGGCGTCCTCGTCCGTTGCGCGCTCTATGACTATCTCGTTCATTGTCAGTCTTCGTTGTCGACTTGTTCTTCACGAGGGAGATCGGACGCCTTCGGGGCGGCGGGGACCCATTCACGGAGCGGTTGAACGACTTCGGAGTAGAAGATTTCGGCCGAACTGGTCACACTGTTGATGAAACTCGCAGCAGTACCCGAACGCTTGCTGCCGAGTGTGAAGGACTGTGTCAGTACGAATGAACTGAGTTGGCCGCCTTGACTGTCTGTCAACAGACGTGGCGTTGTGCGCGCGGATGCAACGGTCTCGCAAGTCGACGAGGCCGGGCCGGTGAACAACGCTTCGACCAACAATTCGGCAGGAGCATTCTTCAACTGACGCAAAACCCAGGTGACTCGTTTTCCCGAAGTGCCTTCGTCTGGTGCAGAAACCGTTGTACTGCAGCTCACTTTGTTGGTTCTCAAATCAGCAGTAACCCGTAGCTCTCCGGCTGCGTCGGGGATTCGGAGGGTGGCGCTGAAGGTGCCGTCGTTCGCCAATTCGTTGACCGTCAGCGCGGTACGCGCATCCGCATCGTTGACCACCCGACGGGGCAACACGTGTTTGACGACGACACCGAGATCTGCAGTGAACCGCAGCGCAAGGTTCCGCGCGAGCGCGATCCACGACTGAGCGACCGCCGCTGCCTTCGGATCTCCAGGACGTAGAGTTCCGGCGCTCACGGAATCGCGTATCGATACCCAGTGCCGACCCATGTCGACGAACTCCGCGGCCCCGGACTTGGGATGTTCGATGTACCGGAGAAATTCGCTGAGAATCCAACCTTGCAGCGGATTGTCGATTCCGCCGTGCGAGAGCACCATCCGAGCCTCGTGGATGACTTCTGCCCAAGAGAGATGCCGCAGCGCAACTTTGGTGAGCTTGCGCTTGTCCACCTCGACGGGTAATTCGCCGGCGCCGGCAGGCAAGTCGTTGGAGAGGCTGATCACGACGTCGTACTTGTTCTTCTTGGCGACGTCGAGATAGTTTTCGAGCTGCTCTCGGGTATGGGTGCCTGCTCCAGTCTTTGCCTCGAGCAAGCCGGTCCAGAGCCGGCTTCCGCGGGCGATGCGCCACACCGCATCCGGGATCACCCGAGATTCACCTTTGACGTAGGGAACTTCGACATAGCCCTCGAACGAGCCGGCCGGCGCGCCCACGCGGGACGAAACCGCCCGCGCAAACAATGGAACCGCTTGCATCGTGGAAACCAATGCCGACGTTGTGCGTCGTTCTTGTTCCTCACCGGTTCCGACGCCGATCACCGAGAAGAGTCGTGCAGGTTGCCAGGCCTCGGACTCTGCGTGCTTGAATTCGGGTAGTGGGGCTTTCTTGGGCACCGGCTTCGCTGTACGAACACCACGCTGTCGGACGGGCTTCGCGGGCGTTGAGGGCTCTGTGACTGACGGTTCCTGTTCCGATATCGGTTGGATTGCCTCGAGCTCAGGTGACCCAGGCTCCTCGACGGGGGCATCCTCACTCACGTCGACTCCGAAGTCTTCGGCGAGCCCGGCGAGGCCTGATGCCCAACCTTGGCCGATTGCGCGAAGTTTCCACTTCCCGCTACGTCGATAGACCTGGCCGAAGACGAATGCGGTTTCGGTGGACGCGTCGGCGGTGACGTATTCGGCGATAGGAGAGCCACCGGAATCAACCAGTTGGAGCGCAAGTTTGCCGAGGTCGCCGAAAGAGCCGGTGTCGACGCTGCCTATCAAAGCGATCGCGTCGACCTGATCGGGTACAGCAGCGAGGTGGACGAGGAGGCGCTCGTGCGGACCGGATTCGGCTTCGCGGCGGCCGAGATAGCGAACCGAGCCGTCAGCAGATTCCTGTTGGTTGTAGAAGACGAAGTCCGCGTCGGACCTGACTTTTCCGTCGGCACCCAGAAGCAATGCCGAGGCATCGACACCGAATTCCGTATTGTCCCAGGTGATCACGATGTCGATCTGATCGAGTTCGTCGGGGAGCTCGATGTTCTGGCCTTTGGACAGAAATTGGTCTTCCACGAATTTCCCCTCATCGCTGTGCACAGTCGGATTTCGCATCTTGATTGTCCAGGGGCAGATCGAATTTTGTGTGGTTTCGAATCCGCAGGGCAATTGTTCAGCCGCAGGCTGAATTTGGCGCGCGGCTGAACAATTGGCGCGCGGCTGGGAATGCAGAGAGTTTCAATTCAGGCATAACAAACAAAACGCCCGCAACCAATTGGTCGCGGGCGTTTCGTGAAAAAGAACGTCAGACAGTTGCCGGAGTGTTCTCGTCCAACTTCGGATCTGCGTTCGCGATTCGCTTGTTGCGAATGAGGCTGCTGATGAAAGCAGCGCCGATCAAGAAGACACCGACCAGGCCGGTGATGATCTCGTTGATGTGAACGCCGATGGACACCATCAAGATGACGGCCAGAGCGCCGATGGCCCAGTGCGCACCGTGCTCGAGGTAGACGTAATCGGAGAGCGTGCCCTTGCGGACCAGGAAGACCGTGATGGAACGGACGAACATCGCGCCGACGAAGCCGAGGCCGAGGGCGATGATGATCGGGTCTGCCGTGATGGCGAATGCGCCGATGACGCCGTCGAACGAGAAGGACGCGTCGAGGACCTCGAGGTAGAGGAACAGGAAGAAGCCGGCCTTACCGGTCGCCTTCGCGAGCTGCGTGGGGCCGCCGGACTTGGCGGTTTCTTCCTCTTCGCCTTCTTCCGGCAGATTGAACAGTTCACCCAAGCCGTTGACCGCGATGTAGGTGATCATGCCCAGAACGCCCGAGATCATGACGGTGGAGACCTTGTCGTCAGCGGCGAGGAACGAACCACTCAGTACCAGGACGATGCCGGCCACGACGACGGAGAGCTGATCGAGCTTGCCGATGCGAGCGAGGGGCTTCTCGAGCCAAGACAGCCAGGTGATCTCACGCTCTTCGAAGATGAAACCGAGGAAGAGCATCAGCAGGAACATGCCACCGAAGGCAGCGATCTGCGGGTGAGCGTCCGTGAGGATGGTTTCGTAGCTCGGCTCGTTCGTGCCGGGGAAGTACGCTGCACCGTCCGGCGGCGGGTTGAGCGCGAGGTCGAGTGCAGCAACGGGTCCGAGACCGGATGCAGCCCAGACGATCACGAGTGGGAACACCAGACGCATACCGAAGACGGCGATGATGACGCCGATGGTGAGGAAGATCTTCTGCCAGAATTCACTCATTCTTTGCAGAACAGTGGCGTTGATGACGGCGTTGTCGAAGGAAAGCGAGATTTCCAGAATCGACAGGATGATGACGAGGAACAGTGCCTCGGGTCCGCCGTAGATGAACGCAACGATCATCGCGAGGATCGAAATTGCGATGGATAAACCGAATATTCGCAGTACCACGGAGCGTGGCCCTTTCTAGTTGGTCAATGCAGAGTGGTTACTGCAAGCGGTCTCTCACCGCATCCGAACGTGAAAACGGGGAGGGTTCCACAGACTACTGCGGAACCTTCCCCGAGTCAGCTCGTCGAGAGCGAAGATCAGACGTTGACGCCGTAATCGCGCGCGATGCCCGCGAGGCCGGACGCGTAGCCCTGGCCGATTGCGCGGAACTTCCACTCTGCACCGTTGCGGTACAGCTCACCGAAGACCATGGCGGTCTCGGTGGAAGCGTCCTCGGAGAGGTCGTAACGAGCGAGCTCGTTGCCGTTCGACTTGTCGACGACGCGGATGTACGCGTTGCGGACCTGGCCGAAGGACTGCGAGCGAGCTTCTGCGTCGTAGATCGAGACGGGGAAGACAACGCTCTCGACCTCGGCGGGAACCGCTGCGAGGTTCACGTCGATCTGCTCGTCGTCGCCTTCGCCTTCGCCGTCCGTGTTGTCACCCTTGTGCTCGATCGAGCCGTCGGGCGAACGGAGGTTGTTGAAGAAGATGAAGTGCTGGTCGGAGAGGACCTTCTTGTTCGAGCCTGCGCCGATTGCGCTGGCGTCGAGGTCGAAAGCAGCTCCGGTGGTGGAACGCGCGTCCCAGCCCAGGCCGACGACCACTGCAGTCAGGTTCGGGGCCTCCTTCGTGAGAGAGACATTGCCGCCTTTGGTCAAGCTGACGCCCATTCAGGGGTCCTTTCAAGAGGAGAGACAAGGCCCACTACGACGCGAAGTCGTCTTGGGAGTGTGTTTACCTCCACCACCCTAACCGCAGTTCCGGTGTGTTCGCCGTAACAGCAGAATTACGAACCGAGAAGCGAAGTGCTGGACCCGTAGGATTCAATCGTGGTGGGAAGATGGTCGGAGCGCTTCAATCGGGGGGCAAGAGTGGGGGAGTCGGTCAGTCGTGCGCGGGAGGCGCAGACGGCCATGGTTTCGGCGTTCCTCGACATGGACAAGCGGCAGACCATCGCGTCGGCAGCAGTCGACGCTTCCGCCGAGCTGTACCCCGAGCGAGGGCTGCGCGCTGCGTGGGAACCCGTTCGGGATCGGTGCTTCCAGGCTGCGTCGGACTACCTCGACACATCCGAGCGCTATGGCAACGATCAGGTACTTCACCAGAACCCGAACGGTGCTCGGGTGGCATTCGAAAAGTCGGTAGCCGAACTCGTCGAGGCGGCGAAGGGCGTCGACGCCTTCTACAACGGGCATCGTGCGCACCTCGAGCAGGCGACGGTCACGATGTCCGCCATTCCCGTCCTCGGCCAGCAGGCCCGAACCCTGGCGAACGCCGTCCGGGAAAAACTGGCTGCCACCGATCAGCGCTATCGCGAGTACCCGTCGGTGGTGACGGCCTCCGAACACCTCGACGACGCGGTTGCAGCGCTCGACAATGCGCGCTCATCCGGTCGCGCCGACGCAGTCCGCACGCGGGCCGAGAGTGTCCGCGAAGCGGTATCGGCGCTCGAGGAAGCATTGGCAGAAGCCCCGTCGACCCAGCACCGTGCCGAGATGACGATTTCCTCGGTCTCGACCAGGTTGTCGGCAGTGCGCACTCGAGTGGACCGCCTGGATCCGGCGTACTCCGCATTGCTGCGCGAGTTCAACGCCGCGAGTTCCGCTGACCTCGTCGACAACAGCAGTCGCAGCCGAGCACATATCGATCAGGCCGACATCGATCTCAAGGAAGCGAAGCAGTCGTTGGCTGCGGGAAACCCCGAACATGCACTGGCTTTGATGGCCGAAGCCCGCGTGCACCTCGCCGACGCCGAAGCGTGTGCCGACGCCGTGACGGACCGTCTCGCTACTCTGCGTGCAGTTCGGGCAGATCCGAGCCAAAAGGAACGTGAGGTTCGTTTCCGGCTGAAAGACGCCCAGATGTTCGCTGTTAACCAAGGGTTGGTGGCGGAGTGGGGCTCTGTACTCGATGCTCAACTAGCAAGGATCGAGCGAGCGAGTGCGTCACTGTCGGGAACTCATCCGGACTACTGGTCGTATGTATTACAGCTGGACTCGGTATCGACGTTCATCACCGAAGTTGTCGAGAAGATGCGGGCGCGAGCCGGCAAAAACTGAATGGTCGGGCCGATCGGGGGATCGGAGTTGCCCGACGCGTTGTCACAGGGGGTCGTTTCATGGACTTGATTGCGGTTACAGAGAGAAGAGAAATGCAGCACTTTCAACATCTCGAGGATGACGTGCGGGAGCAACTGTTCCTGCATGCGCCTCGATCGTTCGCGGATTCCGACGAGAGGGATCTGCTCGCGATTGCTCTGGGTGCAACTCTCTACGTTCCTGCCACCCGGGCCGGGTTGGCCGACATCGTGTCCAAGCGTGCGTCCGAGGGCGTCAGTTCGATGGTGCTCGATCTCGAGGATGCCGTCGCCGATCACGAGGTCGAATCGGCGCGAGCGAACGCGGTCGAAGCTCTCGACAAGATCGCGTCCACCGACGCCGTCGGCATGCTGTTGTTCGTGCGGGTTCGTGAAGTCGCGGACATCCACAAGGTCGCCGCGTCGTTGACCGAGGGGCGCGCCGCGCTCACCGGGTTCGTCATCCCCAAGTTCGGCAGCGAGTCCGGCCCCGTGTTTCTCGACGCCGTCGCGGACGCATCCGAGTTGCTGGGCAAGCATCTCTACGCGATGCCGGTACTCGAATCACCCGCGCTTGTGCACCGCGATACTCGCGATCTCGAATTGCGCACCATCAGTGGGATTCTCGCGCAACACCGCGATCGAATCCTTGCCGTCCGCATCGGCGCCACCGACATGTGCAGCACCTTCGGCATCCGTCGTGACCGCGATCTGACCATCTACGACGTGCGCGTGGTGGTCGACGTCATCGCCGACATCGTCAACTATCTCGGGCGCGCGGACGGTTCGGGTTTTGTCATCACCGGGCCCGTGTGGGAGTACTTCGCCGATCACGAACGCATGTTCCGGCCGATGCTGCGCGCCACCCCGTTCGAGGAACACGACGCCGTCCGGTTCCGTCAGCATCTCGTCAGCCGCGACCTCGACGGTCTGCTCCGTGAGATCGCGCTGGACCGAGCCAACGGAATCCAGGGCAAGACGGTCATCCACCCGTCGCACGTCGCAGCGGTCAATGCATTGTCCGCCGTCACGCACGAGGAATATCACGATGCCCTCGACATTCTCGGTGCCGACGCCGGGGGAGTTCAGGCGTCCGGCTACCGGAACAAGATGAACGAGATGAAGCCGCACCGCAATTGGGCCCATCAGACTGCGCTCCGAGCTCACGTGTTCGGTGTGACCAACAAGGGAATCACGTTCGTCGAGTTGCTGACGGCGTTGGTCGATCGATGACAGAGGTTGTCCAGTCCCGGGACGTTCCCTGGGCTACAGCAGAATTCGGCTTGGACCTCGTTCACGGTGATTCGTCACTCGGGCATTCGGTGCCCGATCTGGTGATCCCGGGACTTCGGCGGAATCCGCGTCGCGCTCACCTGCTGGTGTCCACTGTGCTGGGAAAGCACGTGCCCACCGAGCCGTCCGTGGTCATCGGTGCTGCCGACGACCTCGGCGATCTGGTGCGGACAACCCTCGGTGAGGGTGTCGACGTCGTCGTGCTCGGGTTTGCCGAAACCGCAACAGGTTTGGGTCATTGCGTTGCGGCCCGTCTGCGCGCTCACTGCTACCTGCACTCGACTCGTCGCGACGTACCAGGTGCTACGACGCTCGCCGGGTTCGAGGAGGGGCACTCGCACGCCACGAGCCATCTGATGCAGCCGACGTCCGCCGAACTGTTCGAGAACGACCTGCCTCTGGTCCTCGTCGACGACGAGATCTCCACCGGCGCCACCGCGATCGATGCCATCCGGGCGCTGCACGGGCAATGCCCGCGAAGCCGCTACGTCGTGGCCTCGCTGGTGGACATGAGAACCGAGGAACACCGAGTCGCCGGCGAAGCCGCGGCGGCAGAGTTGAATGTACGAATCGACTACGTCTCTCTCGCTTCGGGTTCGACGGTCCTGCCCGACGGCCTGACCGAGCGCGTCACGGCGCTGGATGCTCCGGATCTGAATCCGATCGGTGACCGCCGCGGCACGCTGTCTCAGATGGATCTGCCGTGGCCGGCACATGTCCCCGACGGTGGCAGGCACGGCTTTCTCGACGGCGACACCGCGGCATTCGAGTCAGCCGTCGAGGCAGCGGTGTCCATTCTCAAATCGTCGATCGACGCGTCGCGTGCTGTGATCGTGATCGGTCACGAGGAGTTGATGTACCTGCCACTGCGCATCGCTGCAGGCTTGGAAAGCTCTGGGCGAGCGGTTCGGTACCAGACCACAACTCGCTCACCCGCGTACGTCGTCGACGTGCCGGGATACCCGCTGCGTCGCGGGTTCACCTTTCCGGCACCCGAACTGGGTGAGAACGACCCTCGATACGTCTACAACGCGCAGTGGCCTGATGCGGCGGTCGACGCCCTTGCGTTGCTGGTCATCGACGAGCCCGCAGACACCGATCGGTTGACGGCGATGGACGGAGTGATCGAGGTGTTGCGGAACTCCGGCACCGACGTCCTGGTCGCCACCGTTCGCGGGGCCGATCCGTCGGCGCTGCGAGAATCCAGAGCAGGGAGCTCGTCATGAACGAACCATTGGTCGGGCCCGAATTCGGTTCGTACGCGCCGGGCGAAGTGAAGTGGCTGCTCAAGGATCTTTCGCACGTGGATCTCGAAGCGGATGTATCCGTGCGCGAGAAGCGTATTCAGTCGGGTGAGGCGCACTATGCCGAGTCTCTTCCCATCGAGTACCAACCCGATCAGGCATACCGGGATCTTTTCGAGACGGTGCTCGCCGAGAGCGCTCCACGGTTGGCGCGCGCTGTCGGGACCGTGATGGACCTGGTCTTGGCCGAGCGGGGGAGTGACATCACGCTGGTCTCACTCGCCCGGGCCGGAACACCGATCGGGATTCTGATGCGGCGCTGGGCCCAGCAGACCCGCGGGTTGACGTTGCCGCACTACGCGGTGTCCATCGTCCGTGGCAAAGGAATCGATTCCGTCGCACTCGATTATCTTGCGCACCATCACGACTCGGAGAACGTCGTCTTCGTCGACGGCTGGACGGGCAAGGGCGCCATCGCCCGCGAACTCGACGCAGCGTTGACGGAGTACCACGAGGCAGGCGGAGCGAAGTTCGACTCCGATCTGGCTGTTCTCGCCGACCCCGGACACTGCGTGCGAACGTACGGGACCCGTGACGACTTCCTGATCGCATCGGCGTGCCTCAATTCGACGGTGTCCGGCTTGGTCTCACGAACTGTCCTCAACGACACCCTCATCGGGCCCGGCGATTTCCACGGCGCCAAGTTCTACGCCGACCTCGCCGACGTCGACGTTTCCAACAGGTTGCTCGACGTGGTCTCGGCCGAGTTCGATTCGGTTCGCGGCGACGCAGCGGATTCTCTTGCTGCAGTGCTCGATTCCGATCGGACGCCGACCTGGGCCGGTTGGGAGTCGGTGGAGAAGGTGCAGGCCGAGTACGGGATCTCGACGGTCAACTTCGTCAAACCCGGTGTCGGAGAAACAACCAGGGTGCTGCTGCGCCGGCTTCCCTGGAAGGTTCTGGTGCGCGAACTCGAAGCCCCGGAGCACGCGCACATCCGGTTGTTGGCACAGGCCCGTGGGGTCCCGGTCGAGGTCGTCCCGGATCTTGCCTACTCGTGTGTCGGCCTGATCAAGGACATCACGTGAGCCGTGTGGACACCGCTGCGTCCCAGGTCCTGATCGCCACGGATCTGGACCGCACGATGATCTATTCGCAGGCCGCGATCGGCGGCGATCCCAGTGGCTCCGACCTGGATTCGGCACCGAGCCCGCTGTGCGTCGAGTACTACAACGGCGGTCCGCTCTCGCACATGAGCGTCGAATCGATCGAACTGCTGATTGCGCTCAGCTCGCGGGTTCCGGTGATTCCGACGACGACCAGGACCATTGCGCAGTTCCAGCGGATCGATCTTCCGGGCGGACCGTGGAAGTACGCGATCACGAGCAACGGCGGAAACATCCTGGTGGACGGCGAAGCCGATCGCGACTGGCGAAACGAGATCGACCGGTCGACCCGTAAGGCCGGCGCCGAGTTGCCGCAGGTTCAGGCCGAACTGGAATCGCGGATCGACTCGAGCTGGGTCAGCTCCATTCGTGTTGCCGACGACCTGTTTCCATACCTGGTCGTCGATCTGGCCGTGATGCCGAGTGAATTCGAAACCGAATGGAATCACTGGTGCGTGACGCGGGGCTGGAATGTTTCGCGTCAAGGCCGGAAGATCTACACGATGCCCGACGCCGTGTCGAAGTCACGAGCGCTGGCAGAGGTGCGCCGCAGACTGGTCGAGTCGGGTGATCTGGATCAGTCCGCCGTCGTGATGTCGGCTGGTGACGGCGCATTGGATGCGGACATGCTCGAATACTCCGATTTCGCGATCAGGCCCAGGCACGGTGAGCTGGAAGAACTGAATTGGCAACGGCCGACCGTTACTGTGACAGAAAGGTCCGGTATCGCAGCGAGCGCGGAGATCTTGCGGTGGTTCTCTTCCGCGCTCGGGTAATACACGCTCTCTATGAAGGGGATTTAGTTGTCTGTATCGCTTGCCAAAGGGCAGAACGGCCCGCTGGACGTCTCGGATGTAGTTGTCTCGGTTCAGCTGGCTGCGGCCGCTGACCTGTCTGCACTCCTCGTGACGAGCAACGGAAAAGTTCGTTCCGACGCCGACTTCGTCTTCTTCAACCAGCCGACCGGACCCGGCGTGCAATTGGTACCCAACCCGGGTGGCATTGCCTCACTCCGAGTCTCACTCGCCGGCGTACCCGCCGATATCGAGCAGGTTCGCGCCGTCATCACGCTCGACGACGCTTCGTCGAACTTCGGGCGCACTGCTGCACCGACCGCTCGGGTCTCCGATGCGGCCGGGAACGTGTTGTACGAGTACGTGATCGACGGCCTCACCACCGAGTCCATCGTCATCGCGCTCGAGGTGTACCGACGCCAGGGTGCGTGGAAGGTGCGCGCCGTCGGCCAGGGGTA